>DAOWAG010000132.1 GCA_030634715.1 Candidatus Aegiribacteria sp.
AGATCTCTTGCTTCCTCGGTTGTAAATCCTCCGGACAATCTTGTTCCGGTTCCCGATATGCGTTCGCGGATGGTTGCCGCGGAATACACTGTGCCATCAAGAACTATGGCAACTCTTTTACCAACGTTATTACCGGTTATCTGCTCCCAGTTATCTTTTCCCTCTGAATCGAATTCCACTATCAGATATGGATTGTTGTTGAGAGACTGGGCGCTTCCCATACGAATTCTAACATCCGTCAGACTTGCTCCGGTAAGGAAATAGTCTTCATTCACCTGATCAACGTTTCGTTCCCAGCCACGAGTCATGTCCCTGGGCAGCAGGTAAACAGCTCGGAAAGAACCATCAACAGTTTCTTCAATTCTGCCGAATGTAAAGATAAGGTTGGCTTCCTCCAATATTGAATCAACATCTGCTCTGTTGATGATATCGTTGAGCTGGTCCATTCTGTCCCCTGTATTAACCAGCCAGTCTCCCGGAGATATGCTCACGGTTGATCGGGCTATGTCCTCAGGCGCAATTTCAATCAGGCTGGACAGGCTGCCAGGTCTATCAAGTTCAGGCAGAGTTAAATCCTGTGATTCCTGTTGTGAAGAAATTTCTTCAGGTTGCGGAAGAGAGAATCCTTCCGGAACGACTGATTGACCTATCGAATCCGGAATAGCATCAGAAACCTGCGCGGTTTCCGTTTCAATGGAATCCAACGGTCTGTCAATCAGGCTGTCGAGAGGAGCTGGGACAAAGTCCTCGCTACCGGATGTTAAAAGATTATCAATCGCTCTGAGTGCTTGAACACTGGCGGTTGTCGGGTGTTCTTCTGTTGGATAGGCAACCAGCTTGAATTCAAGCAAGGCCTGTCTTTCAACGATGGCTCGCGCACGCGCTGGATCTCGAACTCCAGGGAGCTGAATGACAATTCTGTCCTCTCCCTGTCTGGTTATGGAAGGCTCAGATACACCGAACTCATTGATCCTGTTACGAATAACCTCAAGAGCCTGATCAATTGCTTCCTGCTCATCCAGTCCGGGAGTCGGCTTAACCATATAAGCGAGATACATGCCTCCCTGAAGATCCAGTCCAAGCTTGATCGTACCTTCCCGCTCCTGGTACAGCTCTCTGTACTCCCCGATGAGTTCTTCTCCGCCTTCTATCTGAATGCTGTCAAGAACGGCTCTGAGATGAGGATTATCCGTCTCCGGCTGAACACTTGCCTCAGCACGATCCCGTTCGCCAGCAGGCAGAGAGTACCACCGAATTGTAGGCCACACCATAAGAAGGGACGCGGTGAAAAGACCTATTGAAGTCCAGTTACGCCATCTGGCGATTTTATTCATATGCAATAACCTCCGTGGAAGCCTTCAGCAGAAGTCTGTCTATCTCGACATTCCGTGAAAATACAGCTGGAACATGATTTCCAGCTGGTTTGTGACCCATATACTTGATCGAATTTTCCTGAATATAATGAATACTACAGGAACCGATGAATACCGAGTAAAATGGCATCTGTCAACAAGGTGTGTTTTCCTTATTTTCTCTATCTTGAAGTACTGTTCAATTCGAATCGAACATGCTGCCCCTCGGAGGTGCTGCAGATAAAAGAGAGCCCGTTATCCGGTGTCGCAAGCGTTATAACGTGATTGAAGCCATGTCGGGCAAGCGATCTTGTTATTATTTGATTCGCCTGATGCATGGATACTGTACTGAGCAGATCCATTGACTGAACAAGCGTGTCTCCAGCAGCTGAGGATACTGATCGGAAACTGGAACCGTAGCATATTTCGGCAAATTCTTCTTCAATCTGCCTCAGTGGGTCAACCGAAGGCTCTTCCTGCGAAGTATCGGATAGCTGAAGAGTCTGTTCCTTAGTAACCATTACAAATAATCCGGCAAGAACAGCAATCGAGAGCAGGATTAAACCCGCTTCACTCCATCTCATGTAATTTGCCTTTCTCATGAAAGGAGAATTGAATAGTTTCTGACATCTGGAAGATTCTCTGCATATCTTCTCAAGTCAACCTGAAAAAGCAAGAAGGAGATACATGAAACTGATCTTACTGTTTGTCGTCCTGCTAATTCCCTTTGTAATTGAGGCTGAGGGTTCCCAGCAGGGAATGTCCGCAGAGGGCGGCCTCAGCGGTTATCCATTCCTTCCGGGATCAAGCGTTCTGGAGAGAGGCTTTCTCCGGATCCAGGGAAAGCTTGAGTATATAGATATGAAAGAAGATGGCAGTAATTATACTCTTCTACCTCTGAGTGTGACCTGGGGTTTTATTGATAATCTTGAATTCGGTGGTGAAATCCCTATCTATCTGGACGATTCCTCTTTCGATGGAAACCTTTTTGGTGATATCTCAGCAGGATGCTCATGGCTGTATGAAACTGCGCGTGGAGGATCTGCCCTGGTTTTCAAGGGCCTGATTACTCTGCCCACAGGGAGCGAGGGCCGAGATACCGGTTCGGAACTTGCCTTCGGAATAGCGACGAGCACTACTTTCCGTCTTCTCAGACTGCATACGGCAGCTTCCTATGTTCTCAGCGGCGGTAGAAATCCCTTCGATGGACCCATTATTGATTACATGAAGTTCTCTGCCGGTGGGGCCAGCTACATTTCCAGTGATCTTCAAATCATATGTGTCTTTGATGGCACAACCACAGGTGATCTGGGTCTCGCAGCGACATTAAGCACCTACGCTGTTAATAAGACTGCTCTGTTCGTTTCGATGAAAGCCGGGCTCAGCGGAAATACGCAATACAGTCTCTCGGCTGGAGTTGCCTGGACAATGCCAGTACCTGAGTTTTAATGGTGACGGGACTAGGGGATATGCACGCTTTGGTGCGTGTCCCCTTTATGCCAAGGGTGAGATTTTTCTCAGTTTTTCAACTATTGGCAGCAGCTCTTCAAGCACGTAATCTATCTCCTGATCCGATGTGTACGTGCTGAGGCTGAAGCGAATCGCGGTATTCGCATCACCTGCGCTGATTCCCATGGATGTGAGAACATAGCTTGGATCCTTGCTGCCTGTGCTGCAGGCGGATCCAGACGATACGCTGATCCCGGCAAGGTCGATCAATGTAAGAATCGCCTCACTTTCCACGCTCACGAAAAGCACTGTTGCCGTATTGGGGAGCCTTTCCGCATCAGCTCCAACTATAACTGTCCCTGGACATCCGTTCAGGATACCTGATTCAAGTTTATTCAGAAGAAAAGATGTTCTCAATGCTTCCTCTGCTATGAACTGCCTGGCCATATCTGCGGCTTTTCCTAATCCAACGATTCCCGCGATATTGTAGGTTCCTGATCTTATCCCTTTTTCCTGATGGCCACCATGCATGAATGGCTTCAGTTTTATTTCTTTTCGGGCATAAAGCGCACCGATACCCTTTGGTCCGTGGAATTTGTGCGCTGAAAGACTGAGAAGATCTATCTCCTCCGCTTTCACATCAATCTGAATCTTACCTACCGCCTGAACAGCGTCTGTATGGAAAAGTGCTCCTGCTCTGTGGGTGATCTCAGCGGCTTCCTTAATCGGCATAATGACACCGGTTTCATTGTTCGCTTTCATTATGGATACGAGACCGGTATTCCCGCTCAACAGACCTTCAAGAGAATCCAGATCTATAGAACCGCTACTATTCACCTTGACCAGACCGAGAGGATGCCCGGTTTGCTCGAGATATCTGGCTGTCTCAAGAACTGCGGGATGTTCCACAACTGACGTTACAAGTCCCGGCTTCTCGGGATCTGTCTCAACACCGTGAAAGAGGGCGGTGTTATCGCTTTCTGTCCCTCCTGATGTAAAGAAGATTTCTGAAGGCAAAGCACCGATTAGATCAGCGACCTGCTGCCTGGCTTTTTCTATATGCTCCATGAGATTACTGCCGAATGTATGGAAACTTGAGGGATTGCCGTACTGATCATTAAAGAAAGGCATCATTGCATCAAGAACTTCAGGAGCCATCCGGGTAGTCGCGTTGTTGTCTAGATAGACTTCCATCAGGCAATCCTCACTTCAACTGTTTCCCCGATCCTGTCATGGAGTTCCTTCTCAAGTATTTCAGCAACTTTCTCTCTTTCTGCGCCAACATTACTTATTCGAACCCATCCCGGATGAACGTGCACAATATTGATTGTACTGTCTCCAAGAATACTCCTGAGTTCGGTGGGAACCTCCTCCAGTATCTCCTTGAAGGCAGCTGCGGTTGCGTCTCTTTTAGTGATGAAATTGCTGATCGCTTCTGACAGAGCGTCATGACCCATTACAGAGCAGTGGTATTTCTCAGCGGGCATACCTCCCAGGAATTCAACAATCTGGCTGTTTTTTATTCCTCCAGCCTCTTCAAGAGTCAAACCTTTAGCTATTTCTGTAAGCGCTGAGGCCGCAGCTATAGCTCCGGCACAGCCGAAAGTCATGAACTTGATATCTGCAATTCTGTCATCATCATCTATTTTAATATCAAGCGTCATAGCGTCTCCACACTGCGGAGATCCTACTTCAGAATGACCATCAGGGTTATCAAGCTGTCCAGCGTTGCGTGGATTCATGAAATGATCCATTAATATCTCTGAATAC
>DAOWAG010000327.1 GCA_030634715.1 Candidatus Aegiribacteria sp.
AATGAAACAGTGCTGATTCGTCTTCATTCACTTGGTGATATTGTACTTACTCAACCTGTTGCGACGGAGCTGTCCCTCTCATCCAAAGTAAAATTCGTAACATCGGAACAGTATGCACCTGTTGTTGAAAGAATGCCTGGTGATATTGAAGCTGTTACCTATCCATCGGATGCCGGTCTGTTTGAGCTGCGTAAAATCTTAAAAAATATAGCCCCCGAAAAACTGATTGATCTCCAGTGCAATTTCACCACAAAGATGGCTACACAGGGAATGCGCGTATGGGGAAGGTTCAGAATGAACAGAAAACTCAGACATGAGATACTTGGAGGAAGTTCCGATATAATGCCTTTGCGGAGCAGTGAGTTTCTTAGAGTAGCCGGATTGAATGATAATATTGATCCTGTCCTTGAAAGAAGAAACTTGTCCAATAACGATCGGCTTCGGGTGGGAATCGTAGTCGGTGGACGATGGCGCCTGAAATCAATTCCAGACTGTGTTATTTCCGAATTATCACGACTCTTCATAGATCTATATGATGCTGAAGTAATTCTTCTGGGTGATGAGAATGACAGGGCAGAAGCTTTTGAAATAGCGGCATCAGTTCGAAGAGAGCGCATTGAAGCTTGTGCAGGAGATGGTGGAACTGACAAACTGATAGATCGAATAGAAACGATGGATCTTCTTATATCCCCTGATTCCGGCCCGGCTCATCTTGCGAAAGCTCTTGGAATCCCTGTACTTGTGGTTTTCACATCTACTTCACCGGTTCTGGGCTTCTGGAGGCAGGAGTATGAGGGAAACTACATGGTCAACGGTCTGCAATGCAGACCATGCCACAGGCATGGCGGGAAAGCCTGTTCGACCGGAACGGAAATATGCAGAAGAGGAATGGTTCCACACTTGATGGTCACAAAGGCCATGGAGATGCTGCAATAATGAGAACACCGATGATGCAGCAGTTCATGGAGATCAAGAAAAAGTACAAGGACGAGATACTTCTTTACAGGATGGGTGATTTCTACGAGACATTCTATGAAGATGCAAGAACGATATCAAAGGTTCTGGGAATAACCCTTACATCCAGGGGCAAGAGCAGGGATACTGGTGATAGAATTCCTCTGGCTGGTTTTCCATGGCATTCTCTGGACGGATACCTTTCAAAACTAATCAAAGCTGGGTATCGAGTTGCTGTCTGTGAGCAGACCGAAGATCCCGCACAGGCAAAGGGGCTTGTAAAAAGGGATGTAATTGAAATCATAACACCCGGGACACTGGTCAGTGGATCGGCGCTTGATGAGCGTAGAACTATCCTTCTGGGTTCGGTTGTGTTCAGTGATTCAGGAGCAGGCGGACTTGCTTTCTGTGACATTTCAACAGGTGAGATTGAAGCCGCGGAAATGGATTCAGCGCTTCTGCCCGGTGAAATCGCGAGAAAAACTCCATCAGAGCTTCTTGTCGCTGATGATCAGAAGATTGATCCGTTATCGAATTGTGAGATTACCAGACTCGAAAGCTGGAAATTCAATCCGGATACCACTGCATCGCAAATAGAGACAATCCTTGAATTGTCAGCCCTGGAGGGATTGGGTCTTGGAATTCACAGTCCTGCTCTCTCAGCTCTCGGAGCTCTCCTGGCGTACATCCGTGATACGAAGAAGATGGATGTAGCGCACCTGAGTTTCACAGGAATGTACAGACGAGATGACTGCTTGATTATTGACAGGGGCAGCGCACGATCACTCAATATCACGGAAGCTCCTCCAGGAGAGGAATCCGGAATTCTCTCGGACATCACAGATGAGACTAAAACGCCGGCTGGCAGCAGAGAGTGGAGAAAATGGCTCCTGTCACCACTGAGGGACAGTAATAAAATAAGCGAAAGACATGATTCTGTGGAGTGGTTTGCTGAATCTCCATCCGTTCTCTCATCTCTACTTGTTATTCTCGACGATACAGCGGATCTTAAACGTCAGGCGGGTAAACTGGGGACTTTAAGATCCTCACCAAGAGACATCAGAGCCGTAGCGGACACACTTGCGCTCCTCCCGGAAATAGTAACGCTCCTGAAAGACGCTGGGCCATCGCTGCTTTCCGAGATGGCTTCAATCGATGTTCTTGCTGACGTATGCGGGTTGATTGAATCAACTCTTTCGGATGATCATCCAGCGAGACTGTCTGCAGGAAGTGTCATTCTTGAAGGAGTATCCAAGGAACTTGA
>DAOWAG010000072.1 GCA_030634715.1 Candidatus Aegiribacteria sp.
CGTTTGGGGTCGCAGGTTCAAATCCTGTCCCGCCCACCATTTCAGGCAACCGGTGATATGGTGGCACTGTCATGTATTGTGAGAACTGCAAAACATCTGTATCTGATATTACAGGGGGTACCCTTCCGGGTACCCTCTTTTTTTCTTGAACTATCGGGAGTTTGTGTAAATGAATGATGATCTGAAGAAGTTGATTGGCCTGCAGGAGATTGATTCCCGACTGGACCGTGTGTCTGCCGAGATGGACGAGATTCCGAGAGAGAAGAGAATTTACGAACGTGAAATTCAATCTCAAAGAGGCGATTATGAGAATGAGAAGAAGAAGATCGAAGAAATCAGCCAAATGAATCAGCAGTGCTTAGATGAAAAAGAAAAAGCCGTTAAAGAGCTTGCTGATTTTAAGAATAAACTTCTCGAAATGAAAACAAACGAAGCATATCGCACGATGCTTGTGCAGATTAAATATGCTGAGAATAAAATCAGTGAGCTTGATATTAGACTGCTCGAACTGATGTATGAAGAGGAATCCGCTGAGGAGAATCTCAAAGAGACTAAAAAAGTCTGGGAACGCAATGAAGAGAGATTCCAGAAGAGACAGAGTATCCTCGAAGAACAGCTGAAGGCGCTTGAGGAGAACATCAATGAGCTCAGAATTGATCGTGAGGAAATAAAGTCAGATATCAACATTCGTCTTCTCGATAAGTATGAGCTGCTGCGCAGAGCGAATAAAGGGAATGTTATAGTTGGGCTTAACAAGGGTTCCTGTGGCGGATGTCTTACGAATCTTCCTCCACAGACAGCAGTTGAAATAAACCAGGGACTGACGTTTACCTGTCCAATATGCGGACGTATCGTAATCTGGACGGATGACAGCTCTTTCGCTGGTTCAGGATAGAGAGTATTTTATATAGGGTCAGGTGGGTGGTCACCCCCGCAGGGGGAGGAAAGTCCGGGCTCCACAGGGCAGGACACCGGGGAAATCCCGGTTCCGGCAACGGAGAGAACGTGCCACAGAAACGATACCGCCCCTGAACAGTTCATTCTGCAGAATTCCGGTTGTGGGAATACAGGCTATGTTAATCAGGGGTAAGGGTGAAATGGTGGAGTAAGAGCCCACCGGGATGCTGGTGACAGTATTCGCACGGTAAACCTTGTCCGGTGCAAGGCCGAATAGAGAGGGAGGTCTCTTTGAGACCGGGGAATTGCCCGTTCCCCTTGACCTCCGGGTTGGCTGCTTGAGGTGTCAGGCAACTGACATCCCAGATGGATGGCCACCACCGCCGTTGGCGGTACAGAACCCGGCTTACAGCCTGACCCTTTTCATTTATTTGGGGGATCATTGAGAAAGCGCTGGGCCGCAAGGCCAGTACCATATCTGCATTTGAAAAGTGTCAGTGAGTTACACGGTCTTCCGGAATCCCTTGCCCTGATGCTTGCCAGAAGAGGTTACTCAGGAATGAAGCTTGAGGACTTCCTTAATCCCGATATTCAAGATATGTCTTCCTGGAGAAATCTTGGTGGAATTCTGGAAGCTGCTGAAAGAATAGTAACTGCTGTCGTGAATTCGGAAAAGATTCTTGTTCACGGTGATTTTGATGCTGACGGGATCACGGCTACAGCAGTTGTTTACATGGCTCTCTCCAGACTTGGGGCTGAAATAAGCTATTTCGTGCCTGACAGGTTTATTGAAGGGTACGGCATCGGATCATCAGCAGTTCAGCTCTGTGCCGATAACGGAATTGATCTCCTTATTACAGTTGATTGCGGAATAACTGCAAATGAGCAGATCAACGAATTGAACGGTATGAATACTGATACTGTCATAACAGATCATCATCAATCCGGCGACCAGCTTCCTTTCGCAAAGGCAATTGTTAATCCCGCGCTTGACGGGGATGCGCGACACTCCACTCTCGCGGGTGTTGGTGTCGCATGGATGGTCATGAATGGTGTTTACGAGTTGATGAATGCTGAAACCTCTTCTCTGCATGAGCTTCTCCAGCTGGTTGCCATCGGTACTGTGACGGATGTTGTTGATCTAATAAATGATAATCGCATTCTGGTTTCCGAGGGTCTGAAATTAATACGGAGAAAACCTCTTCCAGGTATTTCAGCTCTCGCAAAATCCGCCTCGGTTAATCTTGAAGACTGCGATTCATCGCATCTGGCTTTCTACATCGGACCGAGATTGAATGCGTGTGGAAGAGTAGGGCACGCGAAACAGGCGGTTGCGCTTCTGCTGGCCATGAATGAATCAGAAGCTGAAGAACTGCTTGCTCCCGTTGAGGAGAACAACAGAATCAGAAAGAAATTCGAGCAGGATGTAGAAAAACAGGTCAAGGAGTTAACAGTAAAGCTGCAGGACCCGCGATGCATTGTACTTGCTGGTGAGGGATGGCATCGAGGTGTTGTGGGAATAGTTGCGTCAAGACTTGTCTCGCGATATGGGGTTCCTGTAATACTGATATCTCTGGAAGCTGATCTCGGACACGGATCAGCAAGGAGCATTCCTGGGATTTCGATACATTCCCTGCTGGGAGAGATTCAGGATGAATACAAAATTCTGAACAGTTTCGGAGGTCATCCGATGGCTGCGGGATTGACAATTCAGGGAGATAACGTGCAATTACTCAAAGAACATCTTGAAACACTGCTGTCTGAACAGAAGTGGGATGAGTACCTTGGCTCCGTTCTCTATCTTGACGGAAGCCTTGATGAGAAGGACTTCTCAATTGAAACCGTTCATGCTCTTTCAAGGCTTGAACCATTTGGATCAGGCAATTCAATGCCTGTCTGGCTTGCTAGAGAGTGCTATGCGATTCAGTGGAGGGCTGTCGGGAAAAACAGGAATCATCTCAGCTGCGATTTCAAGATCGGATCAAATATTTTCAAAGCAATTGGATTCAACATGGTGGAAAAACAATCTCTACTCGGCGGAAGAGTTGATCTTGCCTTCGCGCTTTCTATTGATACATGGCGTAACGATGGAAGCGTCCAGCTCATATTGAAGGATGTCCGTAAATCGGTGAAACGGAATAGCTGATGCAATCACTTGAACAGAAAATCGAAGAAGTATTTTGCGGAGGGACTCTCTCTTCGGTTATTCCGGAATACACAGTCAGAACGCTTCAGGTAGAACTGGCAAAAGCTGTGGGATCAGCACTTACAACTGGCGGGATTCATCTATTTGAAGCTGGAACAGGTATCGGGAAAAGCATTGCTTATATAATTCCAGCTCTTCTGTCGGGCAGAAGGATCTTCGTATCCACTGCAACCATAACTCTTCAGGATCAGCTTGCCTTTAAAGATGCTCCCGCCATACTGTCAGCGCTCAAACTCGATTCCATGGTGAGTGTTCTCAAGGGGAGAAATAACTATCTGTGTCTGCGAAAATGGAATTCCGGCGCGGAAATGGTCAAGACAGACGTGAGTTTTTCGCGGTGGGCTGATGCTACGGATGATGGCGATATCTCATCTTTTTCAGAAAAGGCTTCAGCATCAGTCTGGCGGCATTTCAGATCGGATCATCTGGATTGTATTGGAGCTTCCTGTCATTGCAGAGGTGCCTGTCACTTCTTCAAAGCACGAAATCTCGCTAGAAAATCCGATCTGCTTATACTTAATCATCATCTTCTTGTATCCGGACTTCTCTCAGAGGATGTGCTGCCGGGAGCGGATGTGCTGGTAATTGATGAAGGACACAGGCTTGAAGACGCTGCAAGCGAATGTCTGGGGCTCTCACTCAGCGAAAGATCCCTTCTGCCTATGTTTGACGGGATTGCTTTCAGCGAGATTGAAACATCAAAGAAAGCTTCAATGCTCGAAAAGGCCAGACAACTGTCCTCTGCTATAGCGGAGCTCACTGCTTCCATTGAAGATACATCCATCTGGGATCCCGCAACACATCTGGAGAGCCTTGAAAAGGCAGGTGATCTCTCCAGGGAGCTAGCGTCAGTTGCCGGACAGAATGAGGATCTGCTGCCGGTCACACAGACAGCAACCGCAATTGCACAGGCAACGAAAAGGCTGTCCGAACTGAGCACGGAAGAGTACTGTTGTTTCGTGGAGGTGAATGGGAAGAATTCCGTTCTAAGGGCTGTTCCGCTGGATATCGGTCCTGAACTATGTGACACTGTGTATTCTAAATTTGAAACATCTATTCTAACCTCAGCTACGTTGACGGTCGCGGATGAGTTTGACTTTTTCAAGGACAGGCTCGGAGCCTGGGACGCATTGACACGGAGTTTCGGAAGTCCTTTCGATTACAGGACTCAAGCAGTTCTTTCCATTCCGGACAATCTGCCGGAGCATGATTCTCACAAAGAGCTTGCCAGGGCAGTCTGGGATTGGGGCAAGAGGCTGGCAACCATTCTTAATGGAAGGACTCTCATTCTGTTTACCAGTTACAGAAACCTGGAATTGGTTAGAGAACGTGCTGTGTTGGAGGTGCCTTCTGGCATGAGGCTCTTTGTCCAGGGTGAAATGTCGAGAAATAAAATTCTTGATGAATTCCGGAAATCCAGCAGGGGGATTATTCTTGGCACTTCCTCCTTCTGGGAGGGCGTAGATCTGCCGGGTGAGATGCTTCAAGCAGTAATAATTGACAGGTTGCCGTTTTCCTCTCCTGGTCATCCATTAACAAGAGCAAGAATGGATCTGATTGAGAAAAATGGAGAGAGCTCTTTTGGTAAATATTCCCTTCCTCTTGCGGTCGTGCGCCTGAAACAGGGCGTAGGAAGACTGATAAGATCATCCAGGGACACCGGTGTTGTTCTGCTTATGGACAGAAGAGTTATCTCACGGAATTACGGTAGAGTATTTCTGAATTCCGTTCCACCTTTTCGAATCGTATCTCAGGATGCGGTCGAGCCCTTTATTATGGAACATTGTGCCGGCAGCAGTGTATCAATTAATGAAGAGGACTCCGGTAGTGGTGGTAAATGAGAAATATCACCTGGATGAAAGTGAAAGGGTTATGACTGTTGCCTGACAATCACATATGTGCAATATTTGCGCTCTGGATTTAACGAGCAATCATGCTATTTATGTTGTAGTATTTTACGACCTGGAGGAAAGAACGATGAGATATACATTTGCATTAGTCTGTTTGGGACTGCTGGCTTGCGGTACAGCTATTGCATCGGAAGATATAGAATCCACGAGGATCGGAATAGTACCATTCGGTTATTCCGGTTCGGATGCACGCTGGGTTAGTGAGAAATTGTTTAATGAACTGAAAAACAATTTTGAAGACAGCGAGGAATACTCCTTCATTTCAAAGGGTGATCTGGAAGATGCTTTTGAAGACTTGGGATTCAATCCGTCAGATTTTGAATATGGTGTACCGCCCACATTCGTTGTGAACGCGGGTGTTGCTCTGGGTGCTGATATGATCCTGTATGGAAATGTTTCTCCCTCTGGTGAAGAATTCACGGTTTCCTGGAATGTCTGTATCCCGATATCAGGGAATACTGTGAATGCAGATCCAGTTTTTGTCCCAAAGAACACCGAACCTGTAAGACAACTGGCTGGCGAAATGATCAGTACTCTATCCGAGCTTATAGAAGGCCGGATTCAACAGGCACTCGATCAGGCTACATTCAGCATACAGATGAAGAACTGGTCCATGGCGATCATGTTCCTCAAGCAGGCGCTATCGGTTGATCCGACATTACTGGATACGAAATTCCAGCTTGCCGAGATCTATCTCGAGTCTGAGGTTGATTCACTTGGGATGGCTCTGCAGATATATGAGACAATCCTTGCTTTCGATGAGGGGAATGCCGATGCTCTCGCTGGACTGGGCAGTGTTTACCTCGCTCAGGGGGATGCTGAAACAGCAAAAGACTATTTTGAAAATGCGGTCGATATTGATCCTGAGAACGCTGATGCTTATCTCGGACTTGCATCTGCATACCAGACTCTGGGCGAGCTTGATCAGGCTGTTTCCAGTTTTGAGGAAGCTCTCGCGCAGAATCCTGACAATCTTTCAATTAAATTTCCTCTGAGTCTTCTATATTTCCAGCTTGGGGAATACTCACAAGCAACTCCGTATATGGAGGAAATTCTTGCTCTAAATTCAAATATGCTTGGTTTAAGACAGCGAATTATACAATCGTACATTAACATGGGGCAGTATGGGAACGCTGCAGATCACGCAGTGATTCTTCTTGAGTCTGACACCGATAATTCGCAGATGATTCTTTACACCGCTCAAGTTGAGGCCTGGGCCAGCAGAACATCCAGCGCGGTAAGCAGGCTGGAATCTCTTATCTCAAGCACAGGCAATCGGGAAGCTTACATACTGCTTGCTTCAATCTACCGTGACAGTGGACAGAGGGGAGCCATGCAGAGTGTGTTCTCCCGTCTCAGTAACTCTTATCCCAACGATCCTCTTGCAAACTACATGATGGGTGCTTTCTATTACCAGAGTGGATCAAATAAAGCAAGAGTATCAGAACTGATTCCGGAGAATGTATCCACGTGGCAATCAGCTATTGGTGATCTTAATACTGCTATATCCTATCTTTCACAGGTTACCGGCTACAGATATGACAGCGCTCAGAATATGGTTCAGGCAGCCTACA
>DAOWAG010000222.1 GCA_030634715.1 Candidatus Aegiribacteria sp.
GCTGAGGAACTTGAGCTGCTTGAAAACTTTTGCGCGCAGACAGCTCTTGTTGCTGAAAACCTGGAACTGCTTGGAGAAAAGCTCGAGAAAGAGAAGCTTCAGGAGCAGATGAGAGTCGCGAGGGATATACAGAAGGGTCTTCTGCCAGGCAGGATTCCTGATGTGCCCGGACTTGAGGTAGGTGCTCTAATACGATTCTGTCTCGAAGTTGCGGGTGACTATTATGACATTATTCCGCTTGATGATAATAGAACAGTGCTGTCAATCGGGGATGTCGCAGGAAAGGGAGTAGGTGCTGCTCTTCTAATGGCTAACCTTCAGGCTTCTCTCAGAACTACGCAGGCTATGGGTGTATCACTAGCCGAATCGGCTGAGAAGATCAACAGGCTTGTGTTCGAGAATACTCCATCAGATATGTTCATTACTTTTTTCTTCGTTCTGGTTGATTCGAAAAAAGGCCACCTGAGATATGTGAATGCAGGACATAATCCCCCCTTCCTTGTCACTCAGAAGAATGGCGTACAATTACTATCGAAAGGTGGAATTCTTTTCGGAGTACTTGAAGATGCTTTGTACACTGAAGGAGAGATTGAATTCAATCCCGGAGACATATTGCTAATGTATACAGACGGAGTCTGCGAGGCAATGAACCTCTCCGAGGAAGAGTATGGTGAGAAGCGGCTGGCAAAACTTGTAACCGGCAATCGGAATCTACCACTTGCTGAATTGCTTCAGCTGATTGAAGACGAAGTAGCGTTATTCCATGGATCGACAATATACGAAGACGATTTTACTCTGTTAGCTGCTCGTTTGAAGCATCGTTGAGCATTTTCCACTGATACACAATTACATTTAGGAGGAAATCTGTATGAATTGGGCAGTTCTCGAGATGAGTATAAAATGTCCGTTTTGTGATTCCCCTGTCCACATTGATGGACCATACAGGAAAATCCTCTGTCGAAGCTGCCAGTCAGAGATCGATTTTCCTGCAGAGGTCTGGAAGGATCTCCTGGAGGATGTGCAGAATGAGGTAGTGAATGAGTTTGAAGAAGGAGAGGGCTCCAGCAGCACGATCTTCGGTCATTTCAACATGACCATGATGTACGCGAGATTGAAGGCGTACTGCAGGAACTGCAAAAGGGATTTTGATATGGAAACTGAATATACCGGACAGGATATGCTTGTCTGTCCCGACTGCAGGGCAAAGACATCCGTATTTCCAGCTCCGGAATGGTTCAAAGAAGCTATGAGCAGATCGAAATTAATCGTGGGCGCGCTGCCTGACGTCGAAAGTGTCGATGAGCCCGAAGGGCTGTCAGGTCCGGTCGCGTTCAGCTGCCCTCAATGCAGCGGATCTCTGATGATTGATGGAAAAGACAGAATTGTCGTATGTGAGTACTGTGAAACAAATGTCTATCTACCTGATGACCTCTGGCTCAGGCTTCATCCAGCGAAGAAGAAGAACCGATGGTTCGTTGGTATTGAATAAAATATAGTGACTGCTGAAGAAGGGCATATTGTCGTCTCCTATTCCGGTGGCTGGACCCCATCCAGTGTTGAGACAATCCTGGAAAAACCGGGAAATCAGGCTTTCACTACCCGCCTTGAAAGTGTCATCAGTTAACCAGGTTTGGATACACTCTTGAGCTGCGGATTAATCGTTGAATCGTCTGACCCGAAAAGCACAGGATGAACTGATGCTGTTTTCCTCATAGTACTGCTGGTGGTAATCCTCAGCGGGCCAGAAAACAGTTGCTGGTACGATCTCCGTTACAATCCTGTAGCCTCTGTCATTCAGAATCGCAACAAGGCGCTCCACGATTATTTTCTGTTCTTCCGATGTGTAGTAGACAGCTGAACGGTACTGCGTTCCCGTGTCCACTCCCTGTCGGTTTATCTGCGTGGGGTCATGTATCTCGAAGAATAGCTTCGCAAGTTCTTCATAACTAACCAGCGAAGGATCGAAGACGATCCGTACTGCCTCGGCATGACCGGTTGTGCCGCTGCAGACATCCTGATAGGAAGGTTCCTCTACCTCGCCGCCCGTGTAGCCTGCTTCGGTCTCCAGAACACCGTCCTGCTGCCTGAAATAATGCTCAATACCCCAGAAACATCCACCTGCGAATATAGCTGTTCCTTCTCTTATCAGGAGTCGAAAAATCAGGGAAATGGAGTTTACGCAATGACGCGTGTCAGCGGAAGTAAATCCCTCCCCTGTGAATACGTGACCTAAATGAGCGTCACATGCAGTACATAGAATTTCTGTCCTTATACCATCCGGATCAGGTCTTCGCTCTACCGCTCCCTCTATTTCATCATCGAAAGAAGGCCAACCACAGTATGACTGGAATTTGCTGTCAGACGTATAAAGTTCAGCGCCGCATCTTCTGCAAAGGTAAATTCCGTTCTCAGAATGATCAATGTATTCCCCGGTAAATGGAGCTTCAGTTCCTCCATCAAGAATAACATGCTCTTCTTCGGGGGTGAGTTCTCTGTAATCCATTTCTTCTCCACTTCCTGATGGAATACTGCTGTTCAATACAATCAGCCCTGAACAGATAATCACAACTCCGGTGATAAATTTCATTATGCTTCCTTCGATACTTTACTCATTCGATAAACGGATTATCGCTGATCTATTTCTTCATGTCATGATGATCATAAGAAAGATTGTGAATACTGAGATGGTGTATGGATGAGCAGTCTGTCACTAATGTGGTTCTACTCGTCCAGTACAGCTCTGACTTCACGAAGAAGGGTATCGGAGTCGTATGGTTTGCGGATGAGGCGCAATCCTTCATCGAGTACAAAGCGGGTATGAATCGCGTTGTCACTATATCCGCTGGTGAAAAGTACTCTGATGTCCGGATTGATACTCCTGATTTCATCGTAGACATCCTTTCCGCTTGCTCCAGGCATTACTACATCGAGCAGAGCCAGAGAGATACTGTCCGCATGCTTATTCAATACCAGTAGAGCATCGGGACCATCCTTTGCCAGCAGGACTGTGTAGCCGGCGCGCTCAAATACACGTTTGGCAAGCCTTCGAATCGCTTCATCGTCTTCGGCAACCAGGATGGTCTCGGTTCCGCCGGTTACCTCTCCGAGAACAATGCTGTCAATCTCCTCAGCATGACGTTCCACAAGTGGCAGGTAAATCTTGAACATGGTTCC
>DAOWAG010000095.1 GCA_030634715.1 Candidatus Aegiribacteria sp.
ATCACTACCAATATGGGGAGGTAGTGACGGCTTAAGGAAGGAGTTACCATGGCCAAGAGGATCTTGGGTGTGGTGAAGCTTCAACTGCCCGCAGGGCAGGCAACACCGGCTCCACCCGTTGGTCCCGCATTGGGACAGTACGGTATAAATCTTGCCGGTTTCTGTAAGGACTTCAATGCTCGAACCCGGGGGAGCGAAGGACTTATTATTCCTGCGGTTGTCAGTATCTATAAAGATAGAAGCTTTACCTTTATTCTGAAATCCCCACCAGCAGCCGTGTTGCTGAAAAAAGCAGCAGGGCTTGCGAAGGGCTCCCCGGAGTCCAATCGGGAAAAAGTCGGCACTGTTACAATTCAGCAATGCCGCGAGATCGCGAAAATAAAGGAGAAAGACCTTAATGCCGCTTCAGAGGATGCCGCGATATCGATGATCGCCGGCACAGCGCGGAGTATCGGTCTTACGGTGGTTGATTGATATGGCAACAATGAGTAAAAGATTTCGCCAGGCAAAAGATACAATCGATTCACAGAAGCTGTATTCACTTGAGGAAAGTTGCATGTTCGTTAAGAAACTTGCGTCAGCTGGTTTTGACGAAACAATCGAAATGGCGATCTCCCTTAATGTGAATCCAAAACATGCTGATCAGATGGTGCGTGGAACCTGCATTCTACCGAATGGTACCGGCAAAACCGTCAGGGTTGTTGTCTTTACGACTGGAGAAAAAGCAGACGAGGCGAAGGAAGCCGGAGCCGACTTCGTTGGCGATGAGGATATTGCCACAAAGATTCTGGAAGGATGGCTTGATTTCGATGTTGTGATAGCCAGCCCCGACATGATGAGAATAGTCGGAAAGCTCGGACGGGTTCTCGGACCCAGAGGGCTTATGCCTAATCCTAAAACTGGGACAATCACTGCGGATGTAGCAAAAGCAGTGCAGGAAGCCAAAGCAGGCAAAATCAGTTTCAGGGTTGATAAAACAGGGAATCTCCATGTTCCCATAGGCAAAGCCAGCTTTGAGGAAAAGGCTCTCGCAGAGAATGCATTGTCATTCTTCGAGAAGGTCTCTCAACTAAGACCATCGGCCGTGAAAGGACGATACATGAAAAATGTTTCGATCTCTTCCACGATGGGTCCGGGTATTAAGATCGATGTCAGCGATCTTAGAACCCTTATTCGATAGGCGGTGATGATATAATGGCTATTTCCAGAGAGCAAAAGGAAAAGGTCGTAACCACCCTGGTTGAGGATCTTAGCGGGGCGGGTTCAGTAGTCTTCGCTGATTTCACCGGAGTTAACGTAGAAGACATGACTGAGCTTCGACGGGATATGCGTGAGCAAAACGTTACCTTCACTATTGTGAAGAACACTCTTCTGAAGAGAGTTTTCAACAACCTCGAGATTGATGAAAGTGAAGGCGTATTTTCCATGATGGAAGGTCCGACTGCGTTGGCATATTGTGCCGATGAAGTGCTTCCAATAAAGATTATCAGAAATTTCGCAAAGAATCACAAGGGACTTCCACAGGTAAAAGGTGGATTTGTATCAGGTGAGACTTATGCACTCGCGAAAATGATGGAGTTAGCCGAAATTCCCTCAAGAGATGAGCTCTTGGCCAAAATGCTTGGATCTATCAGCTCACCGTTGCAGGGGTTCGTATCTGTCAGCAGTGGAATAATCCGCAAATTATTCTACACTGTTGTCGCGATTAAGGATAGCAAAGAGAACTAAGAATGGTTCAGACGGAACCTTGTCGGGTACCGATGTAAATGGAGGAGAGAAGATGAGTGAAATCAAGAAGGCCGATATTATTGAGGCTATTTCTGAAATGACTGTACTTGAGCTTTCAGAGCTCGTAAAGGAGATGGAAGAAAAATTCGGTGTCTCAGCTGCAGCGCCAGTAGCTGCAGTAGCGGCAGCTCCCGCCGGTGGAGCCGGAGCAACTGAAGAAAAAACTGAATTCGACGTTATTCTTGAGGACTTCGGAGCTAAGAAGATTCCCGTCATCAAGATTATCAAAGATGTTCTTGAACTTAACCTCAAAGACGCTAAGGAACTTGTGGACAACGTTCCGTCGAAGCTTCGAGAGAATGTGGATAAAGACGAAGCAGAGGCTCTCAGGAAACAGCTTGAAGAAGCCGGTGCTACTGTTAAGCTCCAGTAATATCAGACTTATATCCGCGGCGGGAGAAGTTACTGCATCTCTCGCCGCATGTATTGTACTAAATTGAAAATGTTTTTCGTCATTTCACTTCCTAACAAGCGTGAGGAGTGATCAGGTGAGGGTTAATAGACCTGTAAGAAATTATTCAGGAGTACAGCCGGTTATTGAAATGCCGGATCTTCTGAAAATTCAGAGAGAGTCCTTCAGCAGATTTCTGCAGGATGATGTTCCACCGGATGAACGTCTTCCTCAGGGTCTGCATAAAATTTTTCAGGATACATTTCCCATTGAAAGCAGCAATCGCGAATTTTCACTGGAATATGTGTCATACGAAATGGGCAGACCTAAATACAGCGTTCAGGAAGCCATGGACAAAGGTCTAAGCTATTCCGCACCTCTTACTACGATGCTTAGACTGGTTTTCCGGACCGGTGTAGATATCGCTGACTCTAACTCAAAATCTTCGTCCGATTCCTGGAAGGTATCCAGAATAATCGACCAGTCAGTGTTTCTTGGTGAGCTTCCTCTAATGACTTCTACAAGTTCTTTCGTAATTAATGGCGCTGAACGGGTTATTGTGAATCAGCTGCACCGGAGTCCCGGCGTGTTCTTTGAGGAAACAACAATGCAACGGGGAAATCGGATATACAAATCCAGAGTTATCCCCCAGAGGGGTTCCTGGCTTGATCTCAAGCTTGATCATAATGACATAATCTATGCCAATATTGACAGACGCCCTAAAAGGATTCCCGTCACAATGCTGCTCCGCGCTTTAGGACTCGGAACGGATGCGGACATTCTCGCAAGTTTCTACCCCAGGATTAAGGGTAATCTGAAATCTGCTCTGAAAAGTCGTTCGAAGGCAATCGAGCTCATTCTGAAGTCATTTGCTGAAGATATTGTAGATTCCGAGACAGGTGAACTGCTTGTTAGATGCGATGAGCCTGTTGAGAGTATCGAAAAAATTGAACAGCTTGTTGAACATGGGATAGAAGAAGCCTATTTTCTTTCTACACGTATGGAAGCAAACGATTTCGACGGAATCAGGAAAACCCTCGCCAAGGAGTCAACAAGTCTAGGAGCAGGAATCGAGAAAAACGAAGACTCAGCCACCATGTGGATCTATGAAGCTCTTCGAGGTACCGAAGCTCCGAATCTTGATCATGCCAGGAGCTATCTCAGATCGATGTTCTTTGACTCTAAAAGGTATAGCCTCAGTGAAGTCGGAAGATATAAGCTTAACGAAAGACTGAATATATCCACTTCAATGGAGAAACTTACTCTGACTGTGCCGGATCTCGTTGCTATCGTAGAAAATCTGATCAGACTCAGAGAAGGAAGAAATACATCTGATGACATTGATCACCTTGGTAACAGACGTGTTCGAACCGTTGGGGAACTGCTCGGGCAGGAATTCTCAAAAGGTCTCAGTCGAATGGCAAGAACCATAAGAGACAGAATGGGGCATCAGGATCGTGAGAAACTGACGCCGCATGATCTGGTGAATTCAAGAACACTCTCAAGCGTGATTAACACATTTTTTGGCTCCAGTCAGCTTTCACAGTTTATGGAACAGACAAATCCCCTCGCCGAGCTAACTCATAAGCGCAGAACAAGCGCGCTGGGTCAGGGAGGCCTTACAAGGGAAAGAGCCGGATTCGATGTTAGAGATGTTCATCATACTCATTATGGTCGTATGTGTCCTGTTGAAACACCGGAAGGACCGAATATCGGACTGATTACTACATTAGCCATATTCGCGACAATTAACCGATTCGGTTTCCTAGAAACACCGTACCGTCGGGTAATCAATGGAAAAATAACTGATGAAGTTGTATATCTGTCCGCTGATAGAGAAGATAGAACTACGATTGCGGAAGCAGACGCGCCTATTGATCCGGAAGGTAATCTTACCGGGAATCTGGTTCGATCAAGGAGAGCCGGGACTTACCCGATGGTCACTCCCGAGGAAGTTGAGTTCATCGATGTCAGTCCAAGGCAGCTGGTTGGGATATCAGCCGCCCTGATTCCCTTCCTTGAGCATGATGATGCGAACAGGGCTTTAATGGGGTCGAATATGCAGCGTCAGGCTGTACCACTTCTGCATCCACAGGTTCCCATTGTCGGAACAGGCATGGAGACAAGGGCAGCACTGGACTCAGGAGTACTCACCACTGCTCGGAGGAGTGGAATTGTAGAAGAAGTTGACGCAACGCACATCGTTATCAAGGCGGACTGCGAAGTATACGACTTCAATCGGTTCGACACATATCAACTCAGAAAATTTTCCAGAACAAACCAGGATACATGTTTCAATCAAAGACCGCTTGTCAGTGTTGGCGATAAAGTCAGAAAAGGCGATGTCCTTGCTGATGGTATGGCCACAGATAACGGAATGCTCGCATTGGGAGTTAATACAATAGTTGCATTTATGCCCTGGCACGGTTACAATTTTGAAGACGCGATCGTTGTAAGCGAACGTCTTGTCAGGAATGATGTATTCACATCCATTCATGTAGTCGAGCTGGAAACCCAGTTCAGAGAGACAAAACTCGGTCCAGAGGAACTGATCAGAGAGCTCCCCAGCGTTGATAATCCATTCGAGATAAGGAATCTGGATGAAGACGGGATTATCAAGATCGGTTCCAGAGTTCGAGAAAGAGATATTCTCGTTGGGAAGATAACACCCAAGGGGGAACAGGATCTGTCTCCGTCTGAACGGCTAATCAGAGCAATATTCGGTCAGAAAGCCGGGGATGTGAAGGATGCCTCACTTCGAGCTCCCACGGGAATGGATGGCGTTGTAATCGACGTCAAGGTTTTCTCAAGAAAAGACAGAAGTGAAAGAACTCACAGAGAAATCGATGAAAAACGCGACAGGCTCCGCGCGGAATATGCCGAAGATGAGAGAAGACTGACCGAAGAGCGGGACAGACTTCTCAGGAAGATCCTGCTTGGACAGAAGGCGGTGAGTCTTGTTGATAAGCTTACCGGAGAGGTGATGGTTCCTTCAGGCAGAAAACTCACAGCCGCGTTTCTTAAAAAAGCTAGTTTTAGCGATATTGACTGGAGCCAGCAGCTTATCGAAGATCTGAAAGTTGATGATGAAACGCGTCAGATTCTGAGAAATGCGGACAGCGAGCAGAGAAGACTTGAGGTCGAAGTCGAAACGGAAGAGGAGAAACTCCTTCGGGGAGATGACCTTCCTCCTGGAGTCATAAAGACAATCAAGGTTTATCTAGCAAAACGCCGTAAACTCCAGGTTGGTGATAAGATGGCTGGAAGGCATGGAAACAAGGGAGTCGTCAGCATAATCGTTCCCCAGGAAGATATGCCCTATCTGCCGGATGGCACTCCGGTAGATATCTGTCTTAATCCGCTTGGTGTGCCAAGTAGAATGAATATCGGACAGATAATGGAGACAAACCTGGGATGGGCAGCGAGTAAACTGGGTTGTAACGTGATTACACCTGTTTTTGATTCTGCCAAAAACTCTGAAATAGAAGACGCACTTGAGGAAGCAGGTCTTGACCGGGACGGAAAAACCGTACTGTATGACGGAAGAACGGGTGAACCGTTTGATCAGCGCGTAACTGTAGGTCAAATGTACATGATGAAGCTCGCTCATCAGGTCGAAGATAAATTGCATGCAAGAGCA
>DAOWAG010000252.1 GCA_030634715.1 Candidatus Aegiribacteria sp.
CCGAGACCCTTGCAATACAACATCCTGTTCCTGTGGGTGTTGTGGCTGTACGAGACAGTTTCGGAACAAGCGGTACTCCAGCTGAAGTGAGGGAAGAGTATAAACTCACAGCATTGGTGATTGTACGTGAAGCTGAAAAATTACTGGAGAAATAGACCGGTTTCTCATTGACTTGAAATACCCTCATCTGTAGTATGCATCATATCTTGGGGTTCGGTATTAGTTATTATCATTGAATTAAAACAGGAGGAATTAAATGGCACGAGTACTTATCTGTGACCCGGTTGCTGAAGATGCTCTTGAAGCAATTCGGAAAGGTGGACACGAGGTTGTTGAGAAAATCGGCATGTCACCCGAAGAACTGCTTGAAACCGCTCCGGCATTTGACGCGCTTGTTATCAGAAGCGCGACCAAGGTAAGGAAGCCAGTACTTGAGAAGGGCGCCGCTGGAAACCTGAAGCTTGTTGTTCGCGGTGGCGTTGGTCTTGATAATGTTGATCTTGATGTCGCGGCTGACCTTGGCATCGCTGTTAGAAATACACCTTCGGCAAGCAGCGTTGCCGTAGCCGAGCTTGCCCTGGCGCATATGCTTGCGTGCAGCCGCTTCCTCGGACCGGCTAACTACACGATGAAGCATGGCGAATGGAATAAGAAAGCCTATGGCAAAGGCAAAGAACTCTGGCGCTCAACGCTTGGTCTTATAGGATTCGGGCGGATCGCTCAGGAAGTAGCCAAACGCGCAAAGGGATTCGAGATGGATGTAGTTTTCTTTGATCCGTACATAGATAGTGTGGACAGAATAGAAGCGAAGAAAGTTGATCTGGAAACACTTTGCATGGAATCCGATTTCATAAGCCTGCATATTCCTCACAATGATGAAACTCATTACCTTCTTGATACGAAGCAATTTGATATGATGAAGGACGGCGTTGTAATAGTGAACTGCGCCAGAGGCGGAACCATCAATGAGACATCGCTTCTTGAAGCGCTGAATTCCGGGAAGGTTTTCGCTGCTGGAGTTGATGTCTTCGAGGAGGAACCCGCAAAAGACAATCCTCTTGTCAAGCACGGAAGCACCGTTGCCACTCCGCATATCGGCGCGGGAAGCGCAGCTGCGAAGAAGCGTGTTGGCTCTGAGGTTGCCCGCGAGATAAACGAATTTTTCGAGTAGAATACTGTTGAACCTTCTAAAAGAAAGGTGGATCCATGCGGATTAACTGGATAGGTATTCCAGCCGCTCTGATTCTCCTTATGATCCCTTCACTGTCCGCGGCTCAGGATAGTGTCGAAAATTTGACACCCACTGATGATACCGTTTCAGAAGTGGTGACAGAGGATGCTGCTGCTGAGGATACTGAACCTCAGCCTGCAGCAGGAGAACCGCTTCTGGAACCTGATCCCGGGTTAGATACACCAGGCATGATTACAGTTCAGGACAAACCCAATGATGCTGGTGACAAACTTATTGTTGCGTTTGAACAACCATCTGATACCGGGGATATTTTCAGCTACAATGTATACAGGCGTACAACTGGTGATATCAGCGAAGATGCCTGGATTCTTGTTAAAACTATTCCTGCCGATGAACCAGCGGAGTTTATCGATGGATTCGATCCTGAATTCCCGATCGAATCTGGGGTCATGTACGAATACAGGATTGATTCGGTAACATCGGATGACGAGGAATGCTTCGGTCCGGTCTTCGAAGCAGATGTAGTCGCTGAACCTGAAATCTTCCATACAGGTAAAGTCAGAGTGCTGGTCGCCGGTGGTCTGTTCATCTTTCTCATTTTCTACTACTTCGGCAAAGCTCAGAGAGGCGCGAAGATGTACCTCAGACCGATAGCCGGCATCGAAGCGATCGATGAAGCTATTGGAAGAGCGACGGAAATGGGAAAACCGATTCTCTACGTTCCAGGACTTTCTACAATTTCCGATGTGGCCACGATTGCCAGTCTGACAATTCTTGGAAGAGTCGCGAAGAAAGTGGCCGAGTATCAGACTCCTCTTATGGTTCCAAATCGAGATCCCATCGTCTTCACAGTAGCCGAGGAATCCGTTAAACAGGCATACCTTGAGGCGGGGCGCCCTGATGCGTACGATCCTGATTCCGTATTCTTTCTCACTACAAGTCAGTTCGCCTTTGTAGCAGCTGTTAATGGAATAATGATGAGAGAGAAACCCGCGACCAATTTCTACCTAGGTATGTTCTGGGCCGAGTCGCTTCTCCTCGCGGAAACTGGTTCACTCTCCGGAGCGATACAGATAGCCGGAACCGATGCTGTAACTCAGCTGCCGTTCTTTATCACCACCTGCGATTACACGCTGATCGGTGAGGAGCTGTACGCAGCCAGCGCCTACCTTGGACTCGAACCGAAGCAGGTAGGGGCTGTAAAAGGTCAGGATGCGTGTAAAGCGATCATTATGGGTTTCATAACATTAGCACTTGTATTCGGAATTATTGACGTAGTAGCAGATACTCATATCCTGGACTGGCTGAGAAATATTGTAACCAGTCCGGTTATAGAGTAAGCCCACCGGAAAGGAGAAAGAACAGTGAAAAGAACTGTTCCACTTATGATAGTGCTGGTGGGCGGAATACTGATGATGGTTCAGTATTTCATCCCGCACCAGGCATCAGAAACAATATTTAACTACTATACGGAGTGGATTCCGATAGTTGCTGCGTTTGCGCTCATTCTGGGTGTCGGGAGTCTTACCAGGATTCACTCACACAAAATACGCAGGAAATCGAAGAACTGGCAGTACAGCTGGGCCGTGATTATACCACTTTATCTCATGCCCGTTCTTGCTCATATCTGGCC
>DAOWAG010000131.1 GCA_030634715.1 Candidatus Aegiribacteria sp.
CAATATCTGATCGATCATCGAGTCCGGTGACGGAAAACCCTCTGCTTTTCAGGAGCGATGCAGCGGCTCTGCCGCTCAGTCCGAGACCTAGCACTCCAGCATTTCGAGCACCGTCAGTCCAGTATCCCATGTATCACCTAATCTTCAAAGTTGTAAGACCCAGAAGTCCAAGTATCGCAGCGATTATCCAGAACCTGATGACGACTTTGCTCTCCATCCATCCGAGCAGTTCGAAATGGTGATGAATAGGCGCCATTCTAAAAACACGTTTACCCGTATGTTTGAACCAGCTGACTTGTAGAACCACACTCAGTACTTACGCAACAAAAACTCCCAAAACCTTGAAAAGAAGCAATGCATTTTTCGTGACGACAGCCATTGATCCGATGGCTCCACCAAGGGCCAGGGAGCCGGTATCTCCCATAAATACCGATGCTGGAGGAGCATTGAACCATAAAAATCCAAGACAGGCTCCAGCCATAGCCCCAGCGAATACTGAAATCTCACCAACACCTGGCAGGTAGGAAAACTGCAGATAATCAGCAAATCTGATATGCCCCAGCAGGTAAGCCATCACACCAAAAGCCATGATTGAAATAAGACTTACCCCTGTAGCCAGGCCATCAAGCCCATCTGTCAGATTGACGGCATTTGCGCTCCCTGCAAGCACCAGAGCAACAAAAAGGATGTACCAGATTCCCAGATCTAACCTGGTTTCCTTCAGGAACGGGACAGTTGTCTCGGTAGAGGTTATGTCTATTTCACCAGAGGATTCAAGATCAATTGTGCGAATTGAAGGGAAAATTGATGGATGAGGAGACGAATCTCCCGGAATTACCGGGCTGAAGCAAAGCCATGCGCCCAGCGCGATGCCAAGCACAAATTGACCGATGAGTTTGTACTTCCCTATCAGGCCCTTTGAACAGTGCCTGACGACTTTCAGGTAATCATCCAGCAGTCCGATTAACCCCATCCATATTGTTGAAATCAGAACAACCATGAGCGCTCTGTTTCCAAGCCTGCCCCAAAGGAGAACCGGTACAAGTACTGACATCAGTATGAGAAGTCCTCCCATTGTAGGAGTACCACGTTTTTTGAGATGACTTTCCGGACCTTCATCGCGAATCATCTGACCTATCTGATGTTTTTTCAGGAACTTAATGACAAAAGGTCCAGCTGCAAACGCAATTATCAATGCGGTCACAGTGGCACCTGCAGCCCGGAATGTTATGTACCCGAAAAGATTGAAAATCGAAATGGAATCTCTCAGAGGGTACAGAATCCAGTATAACATCAGCTGTCCTCCTCCATATGCCGTACAAGCTCACTGAGCCTGACGGAGTTGGATCCTTTCACAAGTACTGTGCATCCAGGCGTAACGGTCTGCCGCAATAATGTAAGCGCTTCAAGCCAGTCTTCAGCGGCAAGTACGTCTGTGTGAACAACGGTGCTTTTAACGGAATTGTACAGGTCACCTGTAAGAATCAAGAACTTCAATCCCAGGGAATCAGCTGTCTTCAGCATCTGACGATGGAGTTCCTGAGCACTATCTCCAAGCTCACGCATGTCCCCAAGAACAGCAGCACGGTCTCCTTTTATATCTCTCAGCACATTCAGACACGCCCTGGTGGAATCAGGATTCGCGTTGTAGCTCTCGTCCAGAATAGTTACATCTCCAGCTTCAACAATCCTTCCTCTTCCAGCATCCGGAGCAACATTTTCCATTGCTCGTGCAGCTGTCTGGGGAGAAACATCAAAATTCTCAGCCATCAGCAATGCAGAAATAGCATTTGAAACATTGTGGTCACCCTCAAACTGAAGATTCAGTTTGATTTCCCAGGGATACAACCTGTAGGAATCGCCATCTTTTTCGAACCATGCATTGCCTTTATCCCCGAAGTACCTGATTGAAAGATTGCGATCAAGCGCTGCTTTTCTCAGAATAGGCTCACCGACCGGGATTACACATGTTCCTCCTGATTCTGTTGTCTGAATCACTTCTGCCTTTGCCTTCGCAATACATTCGCGAGAGGGGAAAAACTCCAGATGGGCAAGGCCAATATTAGTAATCATGCAGTCAGTAGGTAATGCGATGCTTCCGACCAGAGTCAGCTCACCAGCATGATTCATACCCATTTCAAGGATAATTATTGAAGGCGGTGGATCAGGAACGTTAAGAATGGTCATTGGTAGACCAAGCTGGTTATTCAGATTCCCGCTGGTGCAGTATACATCGCACGATGTCCTTAGAGCTGCGGAGAGCAATTTCCTCGTTGTAGTCTTGCCACTCGAACCGGTTATGGCAATCACTTTCGACTCGAATTGCTGTCGGCGCCATTTGGCTGCGTCCAGCAATGCCTGCTCCACGCTGTGAACCAGAATGATTCCATTTTGTTTCTGATCCCTGGCCACAACAGCAATTCCACCTTTTTCAACGACTTCACTGACATAAAGGTGCCCGTCGGTTCTTTTCCCTTCCAGGGCGAAAAAGAGGGTGTCTTTTTCAGACAGCCGGGAATCAATCACCACATTCTTAATGGATCTGCTGGATGTATCAGGTGAAACCCAGCCACCGGTTGCACGGGCAATGTCACTAGCCAGTATCATTTGAGAACCTTTCTCAGAGCTGCAGAAGCTTCTTCACGATCATCGAAATGTATCTTCGTCTTCCCCAGTATCTGGTAATCCTCATGTCCCTTACCTGCGATAATCACAACATCTCCAGCAACAGCTTTCTGAATCGCAATTCCAATGGCAGTTCTTCTATCAGGTTCAACAATGAGCCCGTCTCCCTGTGAGATTCCTGCCAGTATATCCTGAATGATTTTGTCAGGGTCCTCAGTACGCGGATTGTCACATGTAATCACAATGATGTCTGCAAGGTTATCAGCTATTTTCCCCATCAAGGGCCGCTTTGAAGCGTCTCTGTCTCCACCGGCACCAAAGACGACTATCACTCTGTTTTCAGTGAGTTCTGAAGCCTGCTGAAGAATACTTTTCAACGCATCAGGTGTGTGAGCGTAATCAATCGCAACCAGGAAATCCTGCCCCAGATCAACGGACTCAAATCTTCCGGGAACACCTCTGAAATCTTGCAATGATTCCGCAGCTGTGTAAGGATCAATTCCCAGCTTTACGGCAGCAGCGAGAGCGCCGGCGGCGTTAAATACATTGAAACGTCCGGCTACATCCATTCGCACCGGAATCCGAATTCCATCCAACGATAATTCAAAGGATATACGATCGAGTCCAACAGAAATTTCTGAAATCAGAAAAGTATCGGTTTCACTGGTTCCGAAAGTATCAGCACCTTCCAACGATGGGAATCCTGAAGAATAGGTTCCTATGATTGCGCTGCCATCCGGTTTAAGCAGGTCAAACAGATGCATCTTGCACCGGAGGTATTTATCCATGGATTCATGAAAATCCAGATGATCCTGACTGATGTTGGTGAAAAGCCCAACATCAAATCTTACGGAATCAACTCTGGCCAGAGCAAGGGCATGACTGGATACTTCCATAACACAGTACCTGTCGCCTGCTGTCACCATCTTATTCATCATCCTGGAGAGTTCGAGCGCTCCTGGTGTAGTCATCGATGCGGTGAAATCCCTGCCTCCGATAAGATGACCAACGGTACCTATAAGGCCTGTCTGGAAATCATGTTTTTCCAGTATCCAGGCAAGCATCCTCGTAGTTGATGTCTTTCCATTTGTGCCAGTAATACCGATTGAAATGAGGTGATTCCATGGATAATCGAAGAACTTCGCTGAAATGTCCGCCAGCAGTTTTCTATTGTCACCGGCAGGATTCACGATCACTCGGGGATCTTCAGAAATATCATGTTCTACAATCACTGCTGCAGCACCTCGTTCAAGCGCCTGAACGACATACCGATGACCATCAGTGTCAAAACCGGTTACTGCAATGAAAAGTGATCCACTGATCACTTCTCTTGAATCTTCTTCAATGGAAGACACTTCGAGTTCTCTCATCTTATCGGAAACAATGATATCAGCGGTTTCAAGAAGACATTGCAGTTTCACTCAGACACTCCCGCCACCAGATCACTTCCGGATAATTGTCTTCCCAGAGCAAGTTCAGGTTCCACCGCGAGTATTCTTGTTACGATTTCAGAAAATACCGGCGCAGCTGAAGCACTACCCCACCTGTATTCGAAATCAGGACCATCTATGAGTACGGAAATCACAAGACGGGGATTATCAGCAGGAACCATTCCAACAAAAGCACTCAGATATTCACTTTCACCACTCATTCTCTCAGCAGTTCCGGTTTTACCACCGACAGTCACTCCTGCAACTGATGCAGAAGCTCCGGTTCCGGACGCGACGACGGATCCAAGAGTACGCCTTACAATTGCTGCTGTCTCAGGAGAGATCGGATGTGACCTGACAATTGATTCTTCAGCTACCCATTGATTCCCACTCCATCCTGCATTAAGAAGTCTGGGGTAGAAGAGTATTCCTTCATTTGCGATAACACAGTAGGCCAGGGTCAGCTGAAGTGGAGTTACGGTGACTTACTGTCCGATTGCTATCTGCGCCGCAGAAACACCGGACCATCCCGAAGATCCTGGAGAAGGTACGATCCCTCGAGACCCTCCAGGATAC
>DAOWAG010000204.1 GCA_030634715.1 Candidatus Aegiribacteria sp.
CGTATCCTGCAAAAGATGTACTGCATTTCAAAGCAGGAAAAGGTTTGAAAGACGCTGTCTATTAAAGAATTCAGCATTCTATCGGGGGATGGATATTGTATTCCGTCCCCCATTTCCCAATTCCCGAAGATATTATGCCACTTGATCTTTCAGTAATTATAACATCGTACAACAGCTCATCTACACTGGGCGATACTATCGAATCACTTCTTCGATTGATTTCGGATGAGAAACCAAAGGAAATAATTGTAGTAGATAATGCATCCTCCGATGGATCCGCTGACATCGCGGAAAAATTTCAGGATGTACGAGTTCTGCGCTTCACTGCAAACAGGGGGCTCGCAACAGCAAATAACGCTGGAGCTGATATCTCAACCGGCAGAAGCCTTCTCTTCCTTAATCCGGATACGGAAATACTTACCGGAGCATTGAGCACTCTGATGAGGTTTGAAGAGGAACATCCTGATGCAGGACTACTGGGACCCACCATGCTTGATTCCACAGATACTGTGCTGTCTACCGCGAGGACTTTCCCCACATTACTTGATATCATGCTCAGAAGAACCCTCCTTGGACGATTACCTGGAACTAAATCTCGGCAGCGGAAGCATCTCTTCTCAGCGGAAATGAGCAATCCTTCCAGAGTCGACTGGCTTGTCGGAGCGGCACTGTGGCTGACCGCGTCGGGCAGAAGAGAATTCGGACTGATGTCGCCTGCGTATTTCCTTTACTTTGAGGATGTGGAATGGTGCTTTCGGGCACATGATGCAGGAATGGAGGTCTGGTTTGTGCCGCATTCGCGTATCAGACATGCATGCAAACGGGATAGCACCGGAATACCAGGGAAAGCTCTCTGGTTCCATCTTGTAAGTATGGTTAGATTTTTCATTGAACATCCTTCAGTCGCTATCGGAAAGTATGAAGCAGCCTTGAACAAGAAGGACAGGCAGATTTGAAGCAACGCAGAGGCGCAAATGCATTTTTCCTCCCTTTTGGCGATTTCGTACTGGTAATCGGAGTATTCCTGCTTGGATACTGGCTCCGTCATTACATACTTTCCGATGCGCTTCTGGAACTATTTCATATTCCCAATGATTTCAGACTGGGTCTGTGGCACTATGCGGTCTCCGGTTCTGTAATGGGATGCATAGAACTTGTAATGCTTCGAGCTTTTGGAGTTTACAGAGCGAAATTCGGAGTGGCACAGGTAGAAGAACTTGCCTGGATCATTCAATCATCATTTATGGCCGCGATTATTACCTTTGCGTTCACATTCGCTTCCCGACAGCTTCTGTTCTCCAGATTTGTACTCCTTTTCTCTTTTCCGGCAGCTACCATAGCAGTCTCATTCTGGCATTATCTGTTCCATCGGGTATCCCGCCTGATTGCTCTTCGGTCCGGCAGGGGAATCAAGGTGGTTTTCTTCGGAGACAATCATATTGCCAGAGAACTTGCGGATTACATGAGAAAAAACGTTCACGCTCCTTACAGCATAGCGGGATTTATATCATCCAAAACCAATACCCCCTCACCTCCTGAGGACAGTCTTTCACTCAATTTCAGCTCTTTCCAGGATATGTTCAAATGGATGAATAAAGAGAATATCTCCGAACTGATAATAGCAGATCCGGAACTCTCCCGAGAGGATACCGCCACTCTGATCTATCTAGCTGAACAGGAAGATATCCCATACAAACTGGTTGCAGACGTATTTGACCTGGTCAATTACACAACCAGAGTGACTCACATCGGGGGAACGACAATGATCGAATCCGTCCCCCCTCCACTCAGCGGAACAAGCATTCAGCTTAAGAGAGTGACTGATCTCCTTCTTGCAATCCCGATAGTAATCCTGTTGATTCCGTTGTTTATACTGATATCCATCGCGATTGTGATTGACTCCGGTTTCCCTGTGTTCTTTATTCAGACAAGGCTCGGAAAGGAACATAAGAAATTCAGATTGATCAAATTCAGATCCATGAAAGTAGGAGCGCATAAAGAGAAGAAGCACTTCGGAAGCGCAGATGGAAGCAACCTTCTCTCCAAAACCAGGAACGATCCCAGAATTACAGGGATAGGCCGTTTTATTCGGAAATTCAGCCTTGATGAGCTTCCACAGCTTCTCAATGTTCTCGCTGGCAGCATGAGCCTGGTAGGCCCCAGACCGCATGTTCCAGAGGAAGTAGAGCTTTATTCCGATCGGCACCTGAAGAAACTGGAAGTGCTCCCGGGTATGACGGGAGTTTGTCAGGTCTCGGGCAGGAACAATCTGAATTACAAGGAAATGGTTAAACTCGATCTATACTATGTTGACAACTGGTCAATCTGGATGGACCTGTCGATTCTCATTCTGACATTTCCCGCTATCCTTTTCAGGAAAGGCGCTTACTGACCTCTGGCAGACAATCTTGATGCACTAACTCAATCAGACTGGATGATGATTATGAAATCGGTGAATGAAAAATCGATAGATGAATACCTCGTTAAATGGCAGCCGCTTCTCAGTCTGAGCGACTGGGATATCAGACCTCTTGTCGTACAGAAGGACTGGCGCAAATCCGGTGATGTAAAGATCGATGAGAGTAACAAAATGGCTGCCGTGATGATAAGGTCAGATCTTGATCCAGCCTATCTTGAACAGATCGTGGTTCATGAACTTCTTCACATCAAGTTATGGGGTCTCGATATGATGATCGAAGAATCTCTTAATGCCCTCTTCGGAGAAGAAGACAGCGAGGGCAAGCGGTATTTTGCCCAGGGACAGTTCATGCGTGAGCTGGAAGCCACCACTCAGGATCTGACCAGAGCGCTTCTTGAAGCTTCCGGATTCAAAGAGCAATACCTCTTCAACAGAGTGCAGAAGCAGATAGACGGAGAGATTGGGTGAGGCTAGCGGAATGTACATTTCGCAGGCACTTGTGGAAGCATAAATCTGGGGTCGGGGCTAACAATTAAACATTTTCTTTGACAGAATGTTTAGATGTTAGCCCCGATCCTTCTGTGCGGTCCCTTCTCTGTTAGTATGGAATATCCGGAAAACATCAGTTGTCAGAAATGGTTATGTCATTCAAAGGAAGTACATCTGCTTCTGATAACAGATTGATAAGTGTTTCCGCAATCATCTCGTTAGCCATTGCTGTGATATGCGCTCCGGAAGGATCATTGTACACTTCATCCTCAATTTCATCGAAAATGGTTCTGAATGAGAAATATCGAGTCGAATCAGTTATTGAAGCTTCATTCTGGCTATAGCTTGCTTCAAGTAGCTCTCTGAACGCGGGATCTCCTCCCCAGGGGGAAAATGAACGCCCGGCTTCATAATAATCCTGCTCACGATCCGTCAATAATTTGTCTCCACTCCA
>DAOWAG010000017.1 GCA_030634715.1 Candidatus Aegiribacteria sp.
GACCTGATACCTTTTCAGGATACCTGGCAACCTGGTAGTATATACGTGTGATTTTATCTCTCCCATGCACTCGAAAGTGATCTCCTTTCCCAAAATATCATTCATTTCACCCTCGTTCATTTCAAGCTGCTGTTCGACAAGCGCGGAGTTGATTCTATTGAATTCCGAAGGAACCGCGGATACTATGAAAGCTGGTTTACTGTCAGCGAGGATAATTCCATTCCTGTCACTGATAACTCCACGTGGAGCCGGTGTGACGATAACCCTGATATGGTTCTGGCTTGACAATCCTCTGTAATACTCGCCCTTGATAACCTGAAGATAGATCAGCCGCACTCCAAGCAGAATAAAGAGGACTAATGCTACAGACAGAAAGAATAGAAATGGCCAGTTTTTTTTGTTTCCATACATTCAGTTATCCTGACACTCTATGCGCTCTGATATTTGCATACCAGGTCCCTGCTGAAATGATCAAAGCTCCAAAAGCAGTTGTAATCGCGGCTCTGGGCAGGGATAGAAGAAGCAGTGAGCTGAAACCTGAACCAAAGGGACGTGACGCAACGATAATGAAAACTGAATCAGACACCACCACTGCCACAGTCACCATGAGTAGAAAGGAACCCCTTCCCTCTCCTGCGGAAATTTCACCAAGAATCCGCGCGGCGTACAGGCCAGCCAACAAAGCGAGAGATGAAGAACCAGGGGGTTGATGAAGCAGAAGATCCAGACATAGACCGGACCAGAAAGCTCCGTCTACAGCCCATTTACGCCCATGATTCTCAGTAAGATAGACAAGAGCCAGAGGCAGAAGAGATGGAGCCAGCAAAACCCGCCCAACTGTCAATTCCAGCAGAAACTGAATAACTACAGTAGCTGAAAGCAGAAACAGCCTGCCCTGCATTTTCTACCTTTTCTTCTTAATACATAACATACGCATAAGCTAATGCTGCGAATTACTGGAAGTAGTTTCGTCCGGCAGTAGTATTAGAATCTCACCTGTATTTCTGAAATCGACTGCCGATTCAACATCAAGCTTCAGCGCGAGTCCTGATTCCCCGGAGGAGATCCTTGTTACTGTACCGGCAAGAAGTCCATCAGGATAAACACCACCAAATCTTGATGTAAGTACTCTGTCTCCGATTTCCACACCACTCGCTAGATCGACATGTACAAGCTGTAGATCACCTGTTGAAGAAGACTGCAGAATCCCATATGCACCTGATGGCCAGGTAACGCAACTGATATTAACTGAGGGATTGCTTACAGGCAGTATTTCACTGGTTGCTTCATGCACGGAACTCACTATTCCAACCAGACCTCCGGATGAGATACAGACTGAATTCACTGCAACACCATCACGAATCCCTCGATCAACAACCATGGTTCCGGTAACAAGACCCTCTGACCTGTAAAGCACTCTTGCAGGAAGAGCATCTCTGCTACCTGTACGTGTAATACCAAGCAGAACCCTGTATTGATCTACCTTGATTGCTTCTTCCCTGAGAATGGAATTTTCAAGCATCAAATGAATGATATCGTTTCTGAGTTCATCTATGACAGGAGAATCAGAGCGATTAAAAAAAACATTCGAGAATCTTGCACCCATCCAGCTTCCCAACCCTCCGAGAAGAACAGGGCCGATCAACAGCAGAATTATTGAAAAGACAACGTACAGAACCAGTCTTCTGCCCTTATTACTAATTGTGCTTCGACGGGTTTTTTTCGCAAGGCTCATTTTGAAATACTACTGAAGAAGAAGGTTTCGATACCGATAGATATCTTCCAGGATCAATCCCGCTCCAAGAACAGTGCAGGACAACGGATTATCAGCAACTCGTATCGGCAGACCTGTCTCACTCATAAGAAGCCTGTCCAGTCCCCGAAGCAGGGCGCCACCCCCGGTCATGACAATACCTCTATCAACAATATCACTGGCAAGTTCAGGCGGTGTCTTCTCGAGACCGTGCCGCACAGCTTCGACAATTGTGCCAATGACTTCCTTCAGCGCGTTTCTGATGTCTTCGGAGTTGATGGAATAGGTCTCTGGAATTCCGTTTACAAAATCAAGACCACTTACCTCAAATTCACGGTCATCACTTTCGAGAACGGTACTCATGTTGAGTTTCACTATCTCAGCGGTTCTCTCTCCTATTAACAGACTGTATCGCTTCTTGAGATATCCGGCAATAGCCTCATCAATTTCATCTCCGCCAATTCTTATGGAATTATTCGCGGCGATGGTGGAAAGACTGATCACAGCCACTTCAGTAGTTCCCCCACCAATGTCAACAACCATGTTACCAGCGGCTCCTTCAACAGATATTCCAACACCGATGGCGGACGCTAAAGGTTCTGAAACAAGAAGTACCTCCCTTGCTCCAGCCCTCTCAAGGGCAGTTCTCACGGCGGAGACTTCGACTTCGGTTATACCACTTGGAACGCAGACAAGCACTCTCGGACGCATAGAAAATCTTCTCGTCTGAGCCATACTGAAGAACTCTCTAAGCATAGCCATTGTCGCGGTGGCATTTGTAATTACTCCATCCTTAAGCGGTCTGACAGCATCAAGTGTAGATCCGGTTCGACCAAGCATGGCTTTTGCGTCATCACCTACAGCAACTACTTCACCCGTTTCCCTGTCAACCGCAACAACACTGGGCTGGTCGAGTACTATACCTTTTCCCTGAAGGTATATCAGGGTGTTGGCTGTTCCAAGATCAATTGCCATGGCAGTTGAAAGCAGCGTTCCAGGCTTTCTTCCGAAAAAACCGCTTAACAAACCAGAAGTACTCATCTCACCTCCCGTAAACTAATCCGTAACAGGTTGAATAGTAAACATTCAGCTCTGCGTCAACTCCATGCAAAAACGGAAAAAGTGATTAATGGAAATTAAATCAGTAAAAGCCTTATCTGGCAGTTAACATTATCTTTGAGGTATGCTCCAGGCGGGTTCCCAGAGGGCATTGGAAACAATCGTATCAATGGGAATTGGTACGATCATTTCCCATATACCCTCCCAGGGTATTGCTGATGAGTTAATATCTGTTAACTCAATGTTTACGGAGTTGGAGTTAATGGAAAGAGTCCATTCCCAGGGCCAGGCTTTATACTCATCATGAGCAGAAGAGGCGGTTATCTCAAATTGACCTGAATCCCATATGCAAATCGAAGGAAACAGATCTCCACTTTTCATTGACAGATACATGTATCCTGTTGAATCATGAACAGTGAAAGACCATTCGATGGAGTCATTCAAGATAAGAGCACCATCAGTAATCATCCATGATTCCAGAAGTATTGGAAAACCCGTTCTGATCAGATAAATCAGGTCATTTGTTGAAATAGTGCCGGATCCAGCTTGAAGCCCACCCGGCATAAATATTGCATAATCATCCTGAGGCATATAGATAAGGAGCCCTGTTGAGTCACCTTTCATTGAAAGAACAGGTTTGCCGTCAGGTCCATAGAAATCACTTCTGAGCCGATTGTCCCGAACGCTTCCCCAGAGTACAAAGGAACCCCTGGCTACAAGATTGCTTCCCTCCAGCCTTGCATTTCCACGAAGCTGAAAACAATCCAGATTCTGCCATCCAAATGAAATTCTGCTGGAATAGATTTCGCTTTGCCGTTGAAGACTATCTCTTGTAACGGTTTGAAGTCCACATGAAGTTACAATAAGAAGAAATAAAGAAGCCGCTGCAGCTATCCTCATCTGTTAGAGTGTGCCGTACTTCTCCTGAAGAGCAGTTATTCTTTTTTCGTATTCGTATTCTTTTCCATATTTCGCCTTGCGGGAGATCAGTGACCTGTTGTCCGGAACTTTCTCCATCAACCTATCCAGCATCAACAATGCTTTCTTCCTGTTCCCACTTTTTACTTCACTGTCGATCTTATGTATCAGTTCACTCAATTTAGCCACTGGTTACCTCCTGTTTATTCACTCCGCACAGGGTGAGAAAATCTTCAACCATATCAATTGTAACATGAAATCTATCGGGTGTTCCACCCAGTGGAACAACATCCTGCTTTCGGCCATGATAGTCAGTTCCGCCTGTAAGAACAAGTTCAAATCTGCCTGCAAGTTCCTTCAGCAAACCGGTAAACATCGCGGAATGGCTTGGATAATACACCTCAATACCTGACAATCCGCAGTTCTTCATTCTGCCAATAAAAAGTGTAAGCTCATTCGGTTCAAGCTGAATATATCCCGGATGTGCCATTACCGGCAATCCACCAGCATCCGATATAAGACGTATTGCTTCACAGACAGGAAGCCTGTCTCTGTCAACATATGCGGGTTTTCCCTTTGCCAGGAACCTGTTAAAGGCTTCTCTCAAATCCCCTACGAATCCACCTGCAATCAGAGCTTCCGCGATGTGCGGCATACCGATAACATCTACACCCGCAATGAGTCTCAACGAATCCATATCAATATGCATACCGAGGTGACTGAGTTTTTCAAGTATCCTGGGATTTCTTCTTTCTCTGCCTTCCTGAATAAAGGTTATTGCTTTGCCAAGAGGAGTTGACCTGGACACCAATATCTCTGGAGTTGATCCGGGAAAATACCCAAGCAGATGAGCGGTAGAACCTTTCTGCTCCAGATCAACACTAAGTTCCACTCCTGGAATCATGATTATTCCCATCGAAGCAGCAGCTTCCATTCCCATGGGAATACCACCCAGGGTATCGTGATCGGTTACCGCGATTACGGATATTTCTCTCTCTACGGCAAGCTCAACCAGTTCGAGAGCTGATCGAGTACCATCAGATGCTGTACTGTGTAAATGAAGGTCAACAAAAGCCTGCATGTGCGATTTCCTCCAGAATCGAGAATATTATCCGCTGAGGGATACTATGCAACCGTGCAATGGAATTACCTGGCAGATAAACCGGGGATGGAGAAACAGATAATGCCTGAAGATGTTTTTAGAAAAAAAATCATGTACATTCGCGATCCAGTTCATGGAAACTTAAGACTCTCACGCCTGCAGGAAGATCTTATCAAGACTGTTGAGGTTCAGAGACTCAGTCTTGTACATCAGCTGGGTACAACCTATCAGAGCTACCCTGGAGCTCATTGCATGCGACTCTCTCATGCCCTTGGCGTATCATATCTTGCGGATAAGATAGGAGCGCAGATTCTCGAACAGATCGACAGCATTCCAGCGGCTGAAAAGCTAAGGATGCGGGAACTCCTTCAAGCTGCAGGTTTACTCCACGATATCGGACACACGCCATGGTCGCATACTCTTGAGCCTCTCTATATCGAAATACATGGAGTGGATCATATGGACCTCGTCGCCGATCTTGTAAAGGGCAATCAGACTCTCAGTATCAGAGGCTCCGGCAGGATACCGGATATCCTGAAAGCGCATGATATCGATCCTGAAGATGTTGCGGATCTCATCTGCAGCAGATATAAAGGACCGCGTTATCTTCAACAGATGATTTTCGGTGAAGTCGATGCGGATATGCTTGATTATCTGCAGAGGGATTTCTATTTCACAGGAGTAGCATTCGGTCACATCGAAATGGAGAGAATTATCTCAACCATGACTGTAGTGGATAACGAAATCGTTTTCCTCATCAAGGGTCATGAAGCAATTCGTGATTTCCTCTTCGCTCGAATGCAGATGTATTCCAGCGTATACCTTCATAAGAAAACCAGGATTGTAGATATGATGCTGCTCGCAGCCGCCAGGCGGAGTATAATCGAACTCGGAGAAATACAGGATTTCCATGTTCTCACTGATGATGAGATTCTAAGTTTCCTTACCTGCGATTCAGCCGATCCATGGGTGCGGGAAATGGCATGGAGAGTGAAGTACAGGCAGAAGCTTTTCTCTCAGGTTTTCCGAATTGATGCAGCAACCCTTGATGAGAGTGATATCTCATTCCTGAACACAATAGGAACATCTGAGGAAACTCCATCTTTGATCGCTCGTACACTTGTAAGCAGGATCGCTGAATCTGCGGGAGTTGATCCCAGATATATTCTCGTCGATCTGCCTCTTGATGCTGTAAGGATATCCGAGGAGAGATTCGAAAATTTGGGAATTAAATACGTTAATCAGTATGAAGAAATCAAGAATATTGAAGATATCGATCCAGCTTTCTCTGAATACCTTTCAAAAGCAAAACCTAACAGAAATTATCTGACTGTTAACTGCTGTCCGGATATTAAAGATCAAGTACAAATTACTTGCAGAGATCTATTTCACAGAGCGGCAATGCCGCTGTTCAGAGATGATCATGACTGATTATTCGAGAGATTCCATCAATTGATCTCCCTGAAGATCTTTGCCATGTGACAGTTGTTACTCCTTCAATTTCAGACAAGGAGTTCAACAACTCGTTTTGATTCTCTATCTTTCTGATACGAACGTGATACAACAGATTTACGAGGCTGCCGTTCCGGTCAATCTCAACATCCACATCATGAATTCCAATATTTGAATGTTTGAAGATTGCTGTGCATCTTTCAAGCAGCAGCAGAGGATCCCTGCTCTCACCACGAATAATTACATCACGATATTTCAGTGCTGATACACGATTCTCAAACAGCGGAAGGATTATAAGAACAAGAAGCGCAATACCCGTTGATGAGGCCGCCAGAAAATACTGACCTATTCCTACGACAATTCCGATAGCAGCAACGAACCATATACATGCAGCAGTAGTCAGACCTACAATAAAGTCACTTGTTCTGATTATTGCTCCTGCACCAAGAAACCCGATTCCAGTAACAATACCAGCAACAATTCTACTTACTGCTTCTCCCGAAGGACCGATCCCGTTACTGAATTCCTCGGCAATGCTCATACTGCTTATTGTTAAAATAGCGGCTCCAATACAGACCAGCATGTGCGTCCTTAATCCTGCGGGTCTGCCATGGTATTCTCGCTCAAGCCCGATCAGAGATCCAAAGAATGTAGCCAGAATCAGTTTGACAATCCAGCTTTCAAAATTCATACAAACCTCCCGGAATCATTCGATATCCCTTTAAGTTGAGTCTGATGTTTTAAGAAGCTCAATGAAATCCAGCAGTTCATCGGGTGAATATGGTTTGCGAAGCAGTCCCGCTCCGCTGATTCCATCTATCTGAGTCTTGTTTTCCATATCAGATGAACCTTTGGTAAATATTATCTTCAGATCAGGCCAGTGTATTCCCAGGATTGAGATTGTCTCCTCAAGGGGTTCCTCCAGCACCGAGGTATCAAGCACCAGATAATCAGGGGAGGACCCAATATATTCTTCAAACAGGTGATCAAGATCGGCAATATTAATAACATCCATACCCATTGAAATCAGCGCAGCGGAAACACTGTTCCTCACCTCGCTTGAAGCATCACAGATCGCAATGGATATCTTCCCTATTTCCACAGGTTTCCGAGGCTCGACAGGGGAGATATCGAATAGAGAACTTTCGCTTATGTTGAAAAGCATATTAAGAGTAGTACCGGTAGATCCTTCAGTGAAAACGGGATGTAAATCAAGCCGGGCAAGAATCGCAGCCAGTGAGGACACATGTGAACCAAAGTCTCTCTGAATACCTGATGTATCTGTCTCGGGATCAAGGAGAGCTTCCTTGAGAAATACAGGAATTCTGGTCCCATCACAGTAACTGACAGAAACTGATCTTGCAACTGATCCATCGCACTTCACTGAGAACACCGGATCGGTAACAGGAGAAGGGACGTTCCTGGCTCCAATTCTTATCCTCACAGGTCCGGATACTGACTCAAGTGAATGAAACACCATTTCCTTGATTATCTGTGAGAAATCACTTAAAGAACATTCTGCCTTCGGAAGAAATCCGGAAGCTTCAACTTCTATTGCCACTCTATCCGGAAGCACATCATTAAGTGCTGAAGTAATTTTCTCGAGTTCAGCGCTGATATCGATAACACCACTCTGTTCCTTCTCAGAACGTAATATATTCTGTCTGATATCAGTAAGAGTTCGCGAGATCATGTTGAAATGATGTGCAGCGGCAGTATCAATCCCGGACAGTTTACGGCCATCTTCAGCAAGATCAATAGCTTTCTGAATATCAGGATCAGCCATTTTTCGCATTGCCTGAGCTTGCTGAAACTCGTCTGTTTCCGGATGTAATGTCATTTTGTCGATTGCATCATGATCGGACGTAAAGACTCCTCTGCTGAATACAGCAAATCCGGAATCATTAAGTGATTCAATCCTGAGAAAATTATGATTCAAAAAACCTTCACTGTTAATCAGATTCAGAACGAATTCATTGCTTCCCTCTGCTTCAGGATATTCAAATGAGCTCATTTCCTCAGGAATGAAACATGGTAAAGCGTGGAATTGCATCCCGATCGCATCATTCAGAGGGATGTCAATCAATGATTCCGCTGCGGAATTCATGTGTACTATTTCATTGTTGCTGTCAAGTTTAAATAACGCGGGAGAATCAGGTCCATCCATCAATGAAGAAGGATAAAAATCGAGAAGCAGTTCTCCCCCCGATAATCGGGCTGTTCTCTCAGTTTCCCTGCCTTCTTCGAAATATCCCTTCATTTCGACTCTTCTGCGAAACTCGGCAAGACCCATAATAAGTCCAGGGATTAATATCAGTATCAGTACAGCTACAGAGAGCGCAGCGAAATTGTACTTGTATTCATTTAACCAGCCCGTACCCTTAAGATCGCTGAACGTAATCCTCACCAGGGCTGATTGATCATTGGAATTCTCTATCGGGTAGAACACCGTAAGACTTTCATCCAGCTCGGATTCATTAAATCTCATATACGGGATATTGTTATTAAGAGCCGACGCAGCTAGTGTATCATTGTAGGGATTTCTCTCGAATTCATTTCCTGCTAAGGGATAAGCAATTACGCATTCATCAAGACCAAAACAATCCCGAAAATATGGTCTGAGATGATGAAATTCTATTCCACCCTCCTGAAATCGAGTAAACATAGCATCTGAATAATTCAAATCACAGTTCAATCTTATCAGATTCCCTGTAACCTGTGATATTTGTTCATCTTCAATACTGGCAATCCTGTCTGACATATTATCAGTCATAAGCAGGTAAGCCAAAAGCACCGCAATTACCGCAATTAATCCCAGAAAGTATGGAAATAATATGCGAATCATAATTCTGGGTGATACACCGGTAAAAAATATCATGTTTATCCTTTATCAAAAACAATTAGCTACTTAGTTTTAGCCAAAAATAGAAGTTTGTCAAGTGCATTACCTGAAAGCAGTAGTTTCAGCTGGTAACCATCGATCTAAATCATATGATTTATACTTTATTACATAACTTCTGAGCAATTGAGAAAATATCAATACGTCTGTATGCTTTTTACTTCAAATTATTTCATTAACTAAGTTGACATAGTTGAAAACATTATGTAAATTAACTTGGGGTCAGAACTTAACCTGCATGTTTTGCCGGTATTCATTATTACCATCGTTGATACTGGTGAGATTATTCGGGTTATTGGCAAATGCGATGTTTTGCATTTTGTCAAAATTATCAGGAACGTTAGGAGTAACAATGTCAGATTACATCGAACAAACAAGAAAACTTCTCCGGACTGCAGGGAGAAGTCCTAAAACTGCGAACAGCTACCTTTCTCACATTCGCAGACTTGAAAACACTTATGGTGATGACTGTGGCGATCTTGAGGAATCCACACTCAGAACATACCTTGAAGGTCTTGTTGACGAAGGAAAATCCCTTTCGTACATCAATCAGGCTCAAAGCGCGATAAGGTTCATGTACAAGCATGTTCTTCATAAAGATAATCCCCTCCCGGGTCCTGGTCTTATCTCCAAGAAAATACCGCTTCACGGGATTTTCAACAGAGAAGAGATTAAGAATATTTTTTCCAACGTTCATGAATTGAAGTACAGACTCGCGCTGATGCTTATTTACTCCTCCGGTCTACGAGTGGGCGAGGCTACTCACCTTTTGAGAAATGCTGTGGACTTTGAGAATATGGTTATCCATGTGAACGACATGGATGGAGAACATTTAAGGGACACAATACTAGCAAAATCAATCGCTGATATCCTTGAATACTACATCGAGACAAGAACTGATGATTCTCCCTGGATGTTCCCCGGCAGAGGAAAAACAAGTTGTATCTCCCCCAGAACCATTCAAAGATCGTTTGCTGAAGCTATGCTTGCAGCAGGTATAGATAAGCGGGCAACGCTGGGATGGCTCAGACACAGCTTCGCGGTTCATATGCTTGAAGACGGAACGGACAGAAAACTCGTCCGCACTCTTCTTGGAATATCAACTCCATCCATGATTACTCCCTACATGAAACTTGCCGAGAAGAGAAGCGCCCTGAGAGTAACCAGCCCTGCGGATAGATTTCTGAACAGAAGAAAGAGCTAACTTCATATTTCGGGTCGGGATCGTCTCCCGACCCGTTCTTTTGCTGAAGCACATAATACTGCTTCATCCTATAGTACTTCATACAAAGCACTTGTTTTGTTATTTCACATTATGTCAAGTGAATACATATATTTCGTGTGTATCTGTGTTTATTGCTTTCCAATCAACGAAGAAGGAAAGAAACCCATGAAAGTATTAATTTGCTCCTTTGTCATTGCTGCCTTTATCGGAAACGCGACCGCGTCATCTGAGGATATACTGCCTCCGGACGTACAAGCCTGTCCAGTTGAATTAATCGTTCACGGAGATGTGAGGATCGACGAATATTACTGGCTTAGAGACATCGATAATCCTGATGTTCTGACCTATCTTGAAGAGGAGAACTCATACACGGAGGAAATGCTGGCTCACACGGAAGCCCTCCGTGAAGAACTCTACAACGAAATCCTCGCGAGGATACCACAAGAGGACGAATCAGTTCCATACCTCAGAAACGGGTACTATTACTATACGGTTTTCGAACAGGATAGCGAGTATCCCCTCTACATAAGGAAAGAGGGAAGCCTTGAATCTTCGGAGGAGATGCTTCTTGATATGAATCAGCTTGCAGATGGTTATTCTTACTTCAGTATAGTGGATATGAGCATAAGCCCGGATAACAATATTCTAGCCTTTTCCGTGGACACGATGGGCAACTATCAATGCACGATCCTCTTCAAGGACCTTGTCACAGGAGAGATGCTGGATGACAGAGTTCTGAATGCATCCGGAGAGGTGGCCTGGGCAAATGACAGCAGGACATTCTTCTTCGGTCATCTCGATGCTACTAACCGAACTGACAGAATAATGAGAAGAGAACTGGACAGTACTGATGAGGAATTGGTACATATTGAAGAGGATCCGATGTTCTGGCCATGGGTCTACAGAAGCAGATCGGGTGATTTCATATTACTTAGCACTTCCAGCAGAGAATCCTCAGAAGTCTGGTTCCTCGACACAGACGACCCGCTTGGTAACTTCACTGTAATCCAGCCAAGGACTGAAAACCTCAGGTACTCAGTCTATCCCTCGGAAGAACAGTTTCACATTCATACAAATCTTGAAGCTGAGAACTACCGTCTGATGACAGCGGATATTGAATCACCCTCGATGGAA
>DAOWAG010000120.1 GCA_030634715.1 Candidatus Aegiribacteria sp.
ATTCTGACCTGACCAAAACTCTCCCAGTAGACTTCTCCGCTGAAAAAGCCTCCTCCGACATCAAAACGGACTGAATCAGCTTCATCTGTAGCGAAATCGTATTCAATCGCCAATCCGAATCCAGCAGGAAACGATTTATCCAGGCCGGTCCAGACACCGGCATGCACAAGTTCCCTGACATCAGCGCTGATACCGAAGTGGAGGGCCATATCCCCGCTGATAATCTGAAAATTCTTGCTGAGTGCCAGATAAAGATCCCTGGCTTTTCGTCTGTACATTCCACCGCTGCGAACGGCTTCAGGTTCATTATCAAATCCAAGAACCATACCTGGAAGAGGGATGGTTTCATCAAGCAGTCGAAATCTTGCTTTAAGATAGATATGTTCGAACCACGATGGATCGCTCATGCCGGTGATATTCCATCCTCCGTAACCGAGTCCAGCCGCAAGCCTGGGTATAATGCCCACACAGAATGAGAACCGTAATCCGTCATTGGGAAAAGTATTCATAGAGATGTAATAAGTCCGGGGTGCGACAATACCCGCAGTTGGTTCATGTACTATTCTCATCAGTTCGCCAGAACTGCTGACGGTGACAAACAGAAGTAACAGATTGATCAGAATAATTTTCCTCATATGTGCGGTCCCCTTCCTCTTGACAGAGATACGGATTCATCCCCCAGAAGTTCTCTCAGTTCTGAAATCAGATCTGCGTCAGGATCAACTCTCAGAGATCTGGAATGACCCACTACTTTCCATCCAGAACTGTGTTTTATTATGACTGATACTTCTCCCTTGCCAGAACTGTTCCTGAGACAATCCACTGCTTTCTCAAGAAGTTCCATTCTGGGGTTGCTACCATCTATAATAATAGTCACACCCGTTCTCAGTATAGACCTGACCTTGTCCAGGGGATAAATCATTCTGGCGCTGAACCGGCTGTCTCCCCTTCTTCTGGACACCTCACCATCCATCAGGACAAGACAATCAGGTTCAAGCAACTCGCCATATTTTTCAAGAACATCACTGAACACAACAACCTCACCTGTGCCCCTGCGGCCTTCAACCAGCACAAAAGCCATGTCACCATGTTTTGTGGGGATGATCTTCTTCTTCAATATCATACCAGCGGTAGTTATGAGTTTCCTGTCGCTTTCATGAGCCTGCTCGATCGGCTCGTTGGAAAAACTGTCGATTTCATCGGTATACATTTCAAGAGGATGACCTGTCATATAGAACCCAAGAAGTGATTTTTCCAGTCTGTACATCTCCTCAAGAGAAAATTCTTCAATTTCATTTAATACCGGTGCGTTATTCACAGAATTTTCTTCGCTTTCATCCCGCTCACCGCCGAACAAAGACATCTGTCCCGCCTCAATGTGTCTTCTGACCGAGATTCCGTAGCTGATAACGTGCTCCACTGAATCAAGAAGAGTAGCTCTGTTTATACCGAAGCAGTCCATTGCTCCGGCCCCGATGAGTGATTCTATAGCCTTCCTGTTGATTACTCCGTTTCCAAGCCTGGTGCATAGATCAAAAATACCGTCAAAAGGTTTATCCTTATCTCTTGCCTCCACAATCGCTGATGATGGTCCATCTCCCACATTCTTGATGGCGGAAAGCGCATAGACTATCCCGCCCTCCTGATCGACATCGAACTTGACCGAACTGTAATTAACTGATGGCGGATTTACCGTCACGCCAAGCCTTGAGCACTCTTCAATAAGGGGAGTTATCCTGTCGATCTTGCCAATTTCGCTGGTGAGACACGATGCCAGAAATTCGGAAGGGTAGTAAACTTTCAACCAAGCAGTCCAGTAAGCAAGCGCCGCATAGCAGACAGCGTGAGATTTATTGAAACCGTATCCTGCGAATTTCTCAATAAGGTCAAAAACCTTCACAGCTGTTTTTCTTTTTACATTCCTGTCAACAGCGCCACCTACAAACTTCTCCCGCATCTGAGCCATAACCTTCGGGTCCTTCCGCGACATTGCACGCCGCAGTGTATCCGCTTCTGCCATGGACATTCCAGCAAGGAGGTTTGCTATCTTCATAACCTGTTCCTGGTAGATTATCACTCCGAAAGTAGACGAGAGAATTTCTTCCAGATCAGGATGGGGATAAGTGATTGAGAAGTTGGATGAACCGGATTCTATACCTTTCTTGTTATCAGCGTACAGATCTATCATGTCCATGGAGCCTGGTCGGAAAATGGCCACGGCAGCAACAATGTCATCGAAACTGCTGACGTTGATCTTCCGAAGGGCATCACGCATACCGGAGCTTTCCAGCTGAAACACACCCACCGTCTCACCTCTGCCCATCAGTTCAAGAGTCTTCCTGTCATCGAATGACAGGTTCTTTATGCTGAACTCAGGGACTCGCCTGCGTACCAATTTCTCAGCCCGATGAATAATCGTTACATTTCTCAGTCCGAGCAGATCCAGCTTCAGAAGACCAATTTTCTCTGCGCTTTTCTTTTCGTATTGAGTCGTGATCCCTTCTTTGGCGGAGCAGAGAGGAACATATTCTATAAGATTGCCGGGTGTTATTATGACACCGGCTGCATGAACTCCGGAATGCCTAGCGATATTCTCAAGAGTGTAGCCGTAATTGAAGAGTTTCTCAATGTCCTTTTCTTCACTGACTCTCCGCTTAAGCTCCGGAACGCTTTTTACGACATCAGGGAGAGGAGCGTCAGGATCAGGAGCAGAAGCCACAAGTTTAGCCAGAACATCTCCCTCTGCAACACTCATACCCATAACACGTGCCATATCTCTAACCACAGATCTGTTTCTGATCCTGCTGAATGTAATGAGCTGACAGACATTTTCTCTGCCGTACATTTCGATGATGTGATCGATGATTTCACCGCGGCGTTCACAGCAGACATCAAGGTCGATGTCCGGCATCTCCATCCGCGCGGGATTGAGGAAACGCTCAAAGCTGAGATCGTAATCAAGCGGATTTATGTCAGTAATATCAATCGCGAATGAAACAAGGCTTCCAGCAGTTGAACCTCTTCCAGGTCCCACAGGTATATCTTCGGCTCTGGCCCATCTCATCATCTCGGAAACGATGAGGAAATACCCCGGAAAGCCCATATCGCCAATGATGCCGAGTTCGTGCTCAAGTCTTTCCATTTCAAGGGGATTCAAATCCCTGTTCAATCTTCTGGATAGCCCTTCAAAGGAAAGACGATGGAGATAATCATCTGTGCCCGTCTCTTCTTCAGGAAGGGGAAACTCGGGCAGAATGGGGTCACCCTCGATTAAGTTGAATTCGCACATCTCCGCAAGTTTGACAGTATTTGATACAGCTTCCGGTATCCATTCAAAAAGCTTCTGCATCTCAAGCGGAGTTTTGACATAGAATTCTGCTGTTTCAAACCGCATGCGCCCTGGATCATTCAGAGTTTTCCCTGTCTGGAGACACAGAAGCGCCTCATGTGCCTGATGATCCTCTCTTCGAAGGTAATGCGCATCATTCGTCGCCGCTACAATGCTCCCGGTTTCCTTCGCGAGAGAAGCAAGAACAGGAAGAACCTTTGCTTCAGCGGACAGTCCGTGATCCATCAGCTCAATAAAGTAATTATCCGGTCCAACAAGGTCCTGATAAAATCGAATAGTTTGCAATGCCTGTTCCCTGCTGCCGGAAAGGAGATGCTGTGTAACCTCTCCCTGCAGGCATGCGGAACCGATAAGAAGCCCTTCACTGTAACGGGCAAGAATTTCCCTGTCAATTCGCGGTTTATAATAAAATCCATCTATATAACCGGCCGATGAAAGCTTCGATAAATTGTGGTATCCTATTTCATTCTTCGCCAGCAGCGTAAGGTGATATCTTCTGCCATTCCTGCTGCGGTCATCCATTGAAGGGAAAGCAATGTAGGCTTCCATTCCGAGAATTGGATGTACTCCCTTTTCCTTCATTTTTTCAAAGAACTGAACCGCTCCGAAAAGGCAGCCATGATCTGTAACAGCTACTGAATTCATCCCAATCTCAGAGATGCAGGTGGCCAGACGATCAAATCTTATCGCTCCATCGAGAAGACTGTATTCCGAGTGCAGATGCAGATGGACGAAACCGTCACTCATTAATCTTCTGAATCCGCAATCGAACCTGATGATTTTTTCTCGCCAGAGTCACCGTACAGACGGTCAAATTCGCGCTGTTCCTCAAGATCAGCCCTGTCAACAAGGTCAACGCCGTCTTTTCTGTATCTTAAAGCCAGATAGATAAGCGTCCAGGAGGATGAGCAGCAGGAGAAAAGGTAGGATACGACAATGAGGAAAATTGAGGTACCCGAAAGCCCCGCGATTACTCCTGATATTCCAGTCCATGCCTGAACGGAATCCTGTTGACCGAAGGTGATCAAACCGGAGAAGAACGGGAGTATCTCAGGCGCAAGCAGCCGGGGACCTGAAGCTATCGCTGCGCCGAATCCCCCGTCTCCCGCACCAAGAGTCACGGAAAAAGATAGTAAATCCACTGCAAGCGATGTGAACAGGAGAAATGTTATGCCTCCAAGCAGCATAATGAACAGCGAGAGCAGCCAATAGAGAAACACCCTCCAGGATTGAGATGTCATGGTTGAGAATAGCTCGAAGACTGATTCGAAAGTATCACCGCCTGTAGTGGATATAATCGCGGGAAGCAGGTGAAAGGAAAGAACAAGTGCCAGCAAAGTCAGAATTGCCAGCAGCATGACTCCCCATAATGGAATTGAAAGCAATGCTGTTAGAATCGGACCAGCGACCGGAATCCGGGAAAGAAGTCCAGCGGCAGCACCGGCTGCGATCGCAAGGAGAATAACCAGTACAAGCAGAACAGGAATCGCAATAAGGGGTGCGCTGTTTCCTCCGGCGAATTTGCCAGCATCCGCTCCGGAGAAGAACGGGAGTATCTCAGGCGC
>DAOWAG010000009.1 GCA_030634715.1 Candidatus Aegiribacteria sp.
AGAACTTATCAAAGTGCTGAATAGAGCTTCCTATTAACCAGGCTAATCCTTTTTCTTCAAGCAAGACCTTTCAAGGAGACTCGTCGAGATCACAGCACCCCCTGCAAGAATTAACCATATCTCTTTATATGCTCCCGTACCTCTCAGAGCAAGCGAACATCCTATGATAACCAGGCCCCAGATGATGCTGTTGATTGTTATTACTTTACCAGGTTTCTTCATATTATCTCCTTTGTGAAGTTAGCTTCAGTAGTACTACATGCAATTCAACAAATAATGATTGACCGGAAATAAATCCCATTATGCTGCAGAGCCCATAAGCGACCGCAGCATATACACCAGTCAGGTAATTTTCGAACTTTTTATCTTAGCAGTAGCATCTTCTTCATTGCGACACTTTCGTCGCTGGTGATGCGCAACAGATAGGTTCCGGATGCGACTGCCTGACCATTGAAGTCCAATCCCTCCCAGTTGAGTGAATGAGTTCCTGTTTCAAAGAATCCTTCAACCAGGACGGTGATGCGCCTGCCGGTCATATCGAAGACACAAAGCTCCACCGATTGAGGATATTCCAGGGTGAAGGAAATGCTGGTGCGGAGCGTAAAGGGATTGGGGCGGATCGAGACGTTGGTCAGGAGATGTGGTGTAATATCATCTTCACTTACTCCGGTTCCACTGAATTCCGCTTCTTCAACAATGTCATAAAATGGAAATCCCCCCTGACTGAGGGGCGCTGAACCTGTAATAGTGAAAAATCTGCCATTCACCGCCGCACCAATTAATCCCTCTCGAGGAGTTGGCATTGGGGACAGACTGGTCCAGCTATCGTTTAGCGGATCGTAGCACTCGAATTCATCATTATCTCCTCCACGCCCTCCTGCAACGTAAACCGTGTCGTTTATAACTGCAACACCACTCCCCCCCCTTGGGGTTTGCATTGGTGTCCTGGTAGACCAGATTTTTGTTACGGGATCGTATTCCTGCACCAGATTTGAACCCCATCCGCCAATCAGATAAACCTTATCATTTGCCTGTGCAGTCATGAATGTGTACCTGCCATTCGGCATATTGGCTTCGCTAAACCATGTATCGGTGGGCGGGTAGTATTTCTCAACCGCTGAAGACGCGCCGTATCCACCGAAAACGAAAATCGTATCATCGACAACAGCACAGCCGCCATAGCCACGAGATGAAGGCATTGGTGCTATTGTAGTCCAGGAAGTTGTATTGGGATCGTATACTTCAGCCACATCCGTTTCCGTGAAACCACCCGAGAAAGAACCTGTCATGCCACCGAAAACATAGATCTTATTATCTACAACTGCTGCCATTGCCGCCCAGCGACTTTTTGTCATGGGTGTAATTGATTCACAGCTATCCCCTGACACATCATAAGCTTCAACGGTTACAAGTGAAGAATACGGCAGAGTTTCACCCTGGCCTCCAATTACATATACCTTTTCATCAAGAACAACCGAACAGGGATACCAGCGGGAAGTGAAAATAGGTGTTCGCGTGGTCCATATTTGCCCAAGCGAATTATTGCTGAACGAAAACATGATAAACAATATCACAGAGATCAATCGAATTCGTCCCATCCGAATCTCCTTTAGTGAAAGTAGAATCCATTTCATTATTTGCATTTGTTAAATACTTGTTTCAGAAATACCAGTTTTCTCGTTCTGAATTTTCCTTAACAGACTTCCTACTAAAGGCCAGATAATAATTATATGGATAGCTGACCCACCGATAAGAATGTTGCTTATTTGATCATAGCATTCTGTGCCTTTCAATTTCAGGGAGCATCCAATCATTACGGCTCCCCAGACCAAGGCACTTGCTATGATGTAATAACCTATGCTGCTTTTCTTCATAAATATCATTCCCCATCTTGAATGAATACAAAATTATATATTTCGTATTGGTAGCATATGCTACTAATACTAGAATGTCAATACATAAGAGTAACAAATATGAACTAGTATTCTTAATGGCTGACTGCACTTAATATTTGCTCTATTATGCTGATAGTCTAGTGGTTATGATCGTTTGGATTCCCGATCATGCAAAGAGCAGTGATTTGAGCTGGATTGATTGTTATAACGGCAGAAATTCAATTGTTAGTTGAAGTTTCTTAATTATCATCAGTGCGGGATTTGCCATTGGAGGATTGATAACGATTGCAAAGCGTTTTCAGACCGGAAGGCTGGAATTCCAGCAGTGAGACCTGGATCATTTCCTCCTCGAATGGGGTCACAATAGCCGGATGCTCTGATTTGAAGGCTGTGTACAGTATTTCACCCGCTAAATTGTTATGATGCATGCAGGAAAGAAAAGTGCTGTTGCTCCACACAGCCTCATGCACACTCTCCATATCCCTTGTGAGCAATCCCAGCAGGTGCTCTTCGCCATCAACGACGATGCTGATATGTTGCCCTGGCCAGATATCCAGCGCTTGTTTGTCCTTGGTCAGCTGGTATGTATTCACTCCTGGGATCTGTTCATCGCCGTAGACCTTGCACGCAACGCAAACACCTCTGGACGCGCATTCACTGAGTGAATCCGCAAGGAGTCCGAAGGGGTCCGGAAAAAGGTCACAAAGGACGATCCCCCTGGCTCTATCCAGCATGGCCTTGCTCCGCTGAATCACCTGATCCACAGTCTTTAAATGGTAGATCCCGTCATCCGGCACCTGACGGGAGAGAGCTTCGAGAGCATTGTAGGCTTCCCTGCGGTGTTGCCTGAAGTGCTGTTCGAGGTTGTCCAGAAGTTCCGTTGGAGGTACAGCCCGGCAGAGCTTTTTCTCTCCAACCTCCACGATGATCGCTCCCTTGTCCTCGAGCGATACGATCGCCTTGTAAGTATTGGGAGGCTGCTTGTCGATGGCATGGCTGATCCGATATCCAGTAGCAGGTGAGTTTTCAACGAGATAACCGTAGACGAGAGCCTCAATTTCCGTGAAACCCAGAGCCTGCAGGGGTCGGGTGTAATCGTTGTCTTTCATGTTTGTAGTTTAAGCTACCAGTACTCTGTCGTCAAACCCATTCGATCCAGTCTTCTCCCAGCTCAGTGAAGTGGAGAGCCCAGACTGCATAGCTGCGCAGATTGCATATGCAACAACCAGAACCATGTACACTTTCATCATATGTCTTCATGTACTCAGGGGAGTATGGCTTCTCCTTAGTCTCCGAGGAGTCCGTCCCGAAGCCCTCCGTTAGGGGGATTGTCTCCAAGCCAGATGGAGAAGAAAGCGCTGGCAAAATCAGCACCCTCGATCATACCTTTGAATTCGCCTAACACAGACACCTCGAGTCCTGTGCCTGGAATGTAGGTATATACCATTCTCTCACCATCATCTATGTCACTCATCCATGAGTTAAGCGTTTCAATGCGATCCTGGAATGTCAACAGGTTGTCACCCGCATTTTTCATGAAGCCTTCTGTCCAGGCGTCGGTTATGTCTCCCATTCCTACATCGCGGACAAAATGAAGAATGAGTCGTTTGATTTCTTCTGACTGACAGATGGCATACCCGTCACTTGAAGGATTTTCCAGATAGAGAGCCGCAACGTATACATTAACCTTGAATATGGTGGCTTCGCGGGTTCCGAGACCGTTCAGCACCAGATCAACACCCTCAACAGTGATTTGATCGGGATACTCGACCCCATCACGCTCCATAGCCGATGTGGCTGTAGCTGCAAACAGTAGCACACTCAGCAAAAGGATTGTTCTCACAACACTTTTCATAACTCCCTCCGATCTTTCATGAATACGAACACACCTTTGCGAATTACTTTTCGCGGATAGTACTCTGCACTTCAATTACCGTTTCAGAACATGAAACGCCTTCTGTATAATTGCCCCAGACATATAAGAATATGCAGTATTTCGATATGAAACCAGTGATCTCTTATTTGCTTAATGGAAGTACACGCTAATACAGGTCGTAGCGAACCAGACGTCCGTCAAGTCTGCCGTTTCTGAGAGGTTTTTTCCAGGCTGCTCTAAGACCGATTTTTTTTAAAAGGTCTCGTTTTCCAAAGTAGATGTAAGCGATAGAACCCTTGCATTTCTGTTTAAGATAGTCACCAAATTCCTTCATAAAGTCAACCATGTTCCCATGCTTCTGAAGTCGTAATCCATACGGAGGATTTGTAATTATGGTTGAGTCTGAAATATCACCAAGATCCTGGTATCGTGATGTTTTCAATTCAATCCTGTCTCCTGAGGGAAGCACACAGCAGTTGCCTGAGGCCACAGTTAACGTTTCGCGAGAGATGTCGCTGCCCATAATAAGTCCTTCAGGAAGTGTCCTGATCAATGAGTCAGCGTCACTCCGAATTTGTTCCCATTGCTCCCTATTGAATTCCGGCATGCATTCGAATCCGAATCTGCTGCGGAGATAACCGGAGGGTATTCGGCAGTATTTCATCAAAGCTTCACAGAGCAGAGTTCCTGATCCGCACATCGGATCGATCAGCTTAGTGGACCCATCCCAACCAGAGAGGTGTATCACAGCTGCCGCAAGAGTCTCCTGCATTGGCGCTTCAACTGATTTCTTCCTGTATCCCCGTCTATGAAGAGAACCACCGGAAGTATCAAGTCGAATGGATGCTCTGTTTTGATGGATCCGGAGTCCAAGCCAGACGTCTGGATTCTTCGTATCAACATCGGGACGACGACCCTCCCTCTCCATGAACCAGTCTGCAATTGCGTCTTTGAGCTTGAGCGCGGCATACTGGGAGTGTTTGATATTGGAGTTGGAAACATTGGCGAATATGGCGAAAGTCTTCTTTGTCGACAGAATCTGTGACCAATCCATTGAGGATGCTGTTTTGAAAAGATACCTGTCACTGTGACAGTCAAATGTGAGCAGGGGCGCAAGGATCCGTGTAAAGAATCTTGATTGATAATTGATCCTGTAGAGCGCTTCTATGTCGGCACCGAAGAACATCCCGCGGTACGCATGTTTTGGATCGTTCCCCCCAAGAAGGGCAAGTTCTTCCTTACCCAGTTCCTCCATACCGTCAGCTATGAGACCGAAGAAACGTCCTGTTTTCTGATATTCGAACAGAATTCAGCTCCTTGAATAAAAATGAAATGACATCAAGGTACTTACCTGCTGCCGGTAATATTATGAAAATTCAACCCGGTGAGGACTGCTCTTGACCGAAAGTCAATTAATCAATCATACTGGAGTTTGAATAGAATGTTTGGAGGCTTGAAATGATCATGGTTGCATTTTCTCTTTGGAGCACGGCTTTTGGTAACGGGGAGCTCATTCCGGCTCTGTATACAATTGACGGGGATAACATATCTCCTCCACTGGAATGGAGATGTGATTTCGATGTTGAGACATTCGCTCTCATCTGCGAGGATCCGGACGCGCCGGTTGGCAACTGGATTCACTGGGTGGTTTACAATATACCTGGAGATCTCAGGGAACTGAGTGAAGGAATTCCTGTGTATCCGGAACTCGATAATGGGATCTTACAGGGAAGCAACAGCTGGGGAAGCATCGGGTATGGAGGTCCAGCTCCGCCATCTGGAAAGCACAGGTATTCTTTCACACTATATGCTCTTGAGGGAGAACTTCACCTTGCGTCTGGAGCAACCGCACAGGAATTGAGAGAAGCCATTGAGGATAACATCATACAGAAAGTCGAATACATGGGTGAATACTCCCGGCAGTAGTCTGTCATAACCTACGGAGCGGTATATTTCCTGTGTCTGACCTCAAATGTTAAGAATATCCATTGTTGAGGTCCGTCCCGAATGTTCGAACGTGTGTTCCTGTCAGTCCTCTATCTCGTTCAGAATATCGAGGAACTTATCGTAATGCAGAGCCTGCCAGCTCTCCGCTTCCAGTGCCCCCTCGGCTCTGGAGATCAGGGATACCTTATGAGCTGTCTCCACGTCAGGAGCTTCGTAGATATCCATAAAGTCATAGGGTCCCAGTATAGCGTAGTGTGCAATCCACTTGATGTCTGGGCAGGTTTCCCGGACTTTTTTCAGCCAGGTCTTTCCCATTCTTTTTCTGCTTTCAGCGTTGTGCAGACTGCTTGGATGATGTCGCGTCATCAATACGAAAGTAGGCATTTCATCACCTCCAGGTTAATCCTCTATGTTAATTGTGTTACAAAAGAGAGTCATTGGCAAGAGGCCATCATGCTCCGAATATCTGTTGAATGGAAAGAGAGAAGACATATAAGTTGCATTAGATGACAACCTCAAATAGATTATTTTCAAGGCAGTTATTGTTATTTTTCAGATGGAGTAAGCATGACGGCTGTGGTCAGATCGTTTCAGGCGCACTGGGGTACACTTCTTAAAGTATTCAGTCTCTTTAGCATTCTTGTAATCATAGGAGTACCGGCCTGGGTTCTTCTGACAAAGGACTGTGAAAAAATCGAAGTGATTCTATACTGCTCAATCCCGATTGTAGTTCTTTTCATCGCTCTGCTTTTCACTGTCAGAGGGTACGTGATTAAAGGTAATGTTCTCGGTGTACGGAGATTGCTCTGGGAAACGAAAATTGACCTTTCCTCTCTTGTTTCTGTCAAACACGATCCAAAAGCCATGACTGGTTCAATCAGAACCATGGGTAATGGGGGGCTTTTCAGTTTCTCCGGCAAGTATAGAAGCGGAAAATTTGGTTCTTTCAGAGCCTATGTCACTGATTTCAAAAACTGCGTGGTTCTGAAACTTGCTGAACAGGTGATTGTTATCTCACCTGAAAATCCCGAAATGTTCGTGGAAATTCTGAGTAACCTACAGAGCACTTAATGCTGAACCGTCGGTTGAATGTTTGGAGTTGAATAACATGGAGGGAAGAGTAGAAGCTCTTCTTATTCAGGCAGACACCATTCAAGCTGAAGTCCAGCTTTATCGGCAATACGTTGAAGTTCCTCGCGGTGTTTATTAACTATTTGAGAATCAATCACCGAGTAACTCACCGATAATCTGTTCCCATCAGTGCGAACACGAAGCCGTCCCTTTACAAATGGTCGAAGGGGAGCCTCCATTTGTTCTACAAGTCTAACAAGTTCCAGAGTAATCGAGTGATCCTCCAGTACTCTTGTAGCAAGGCATGAATCCGATGGTTTTACTTGTACGCAGGCTGAAATTGAGTCGGCCATTCTGCCGATGTCCACCTTTCCCATTCCAGCCTCAAGAAAGGGATGAAGAATACCGAACTCCTCAGCAGCTGCCAGACCCGGTCTGTACTCATCGAGATCATTAATATTCGTGCCATCCATTACAGCGGTGTATCCAAGGGATCCAGCTCTTTCCTCAAGTTTCCCGTATACTTCCTGCTTACATATATAACAGCGTTCAGGTGTGTTATCAGTGAAGTCGGGATTATCAAGAGGATTCACCTTCACAAATATCGGTTCAATACCAATTTCACAAGCAACTCTTTGAATAGAATTTCTGTAGAATCCAGCAAGAAATGGCGAATCAGCGGTCAGTGATATAACATTTTCCCGATCAAGAACATCGGTTGCTGCTCTAAGAAGAATTTCGCTGTCTGTACCCCCGGAATAGAGGATTGCACATCGACGTGATTCAAGCAGATATTTCTGCAGGGAATCTGGTACAATCATGAATCCTCCTCTGGTTTGGACTGTGCCATGGTGCTTATAATATGATGACTATGTATGGGAATGTCCTAGATAAATTTGGTGGTACATGAAGATAGCTGTTTTTGATCCTTTCTGCGGTGCTTCCGGGAATATGATTCTCGGTGCTCTTATCGATGCCGGCGCAGATCAGTCAAGTCTGAATGAAATGCTTTCGAAGCTTAACTTGAATGGTTGGGAGCTTACAACAGAAACGGTTTTAAAGAATAGTCTCAGAGGAACTTTTGTCGAAGTGCATATCCCGCACGAAACGAAATCCAGAGGTCTTCGAGACATAGAAATAATACTCGGGAACGCTGACTTACCTGCATATGTCATAAAAAAGAGTCTTAATTCGTTTCAGAGGCTTGCTGAAGCCGAAGCGGAAGCTCACGGGATACCGGTCAGTGAAGTTCATTTTCATGAAACAGGCGCGATAGATGCAATAATTGATATCGTCGGAAGTTTCTGTTGCCTCCATCTGCTTGGAATTGACAAGGTTTTCTCTTCTCCAATCTCAACTGGAACCGGCACTGTTACCTGCGCGCACGGCATTCTGCCCGTTCCGTCTCCGGCGACAATAGCAATTCTCAGAGGAGTTCCCACTTGTCCTTCCGGCATTAGATCCGAGCTTATCACGCCCACCGGCGCGACCATACTGGTCACCGCAGTTGAATCATGGAATACTCCTCCCCCAATGATTCCTGTCATCTCCGGAATGGGAGCCGGCACATTCGATCACGAAAGACCCAATCTTCTTCGTGTCACAATCGGAACTCAGGTGGGGAGTATCGGATGCAATCATGACAGCTGTGTTGAATTAAGAACGATTCTGGATGATATGGATATGAGAATCTGGCCGGATACAGCTGATCTCATTCTCGAATCTGGAGCTTTTGATTGCTATGCGACAATGTGTATTGGCAGAAAAGGTAGACCTGCAATCGAGGTAACTGTACTCTGCTCCTCTTCGATGAAAGACGCTGTCACAGAATGCATTTTTCGCAATACTACAACTCTCGGAATAAGGATTCGGGAAACAGCAAGGGCTGTCCTTGAGAGAGATTTCTTCGATGTGCTGACAGAATTCGGTACAATTCCAATCAAGACTGGAATATTTGAGGGTGAAGTGATTCATATAGAACCGGAGTATGAGGATTGCGCGAATGCGTCAAGAACTCATAATGTTCCCGTGCAAACTGTTATAACCGCAGCAAGAATAGCGGCTGATAACTTGAAAAAGGAAGGGTGAGTCTCCTGGAAGATTATTCAAAAGACCTCCCGATGACGTCTCTGGGTCGGAAGAAAATTCGATCAACAGTGTTGTTCCTTCTGGCACTTATGATTACAGCATTTTTACTCAGTTTCCTTTTTGCTCTTAGTCCTGCACCTCCCACTGAGAGTATTCTTTCAGATGTTGATGATTTTCCAAGTGAACATATCTGGTTCAACAGCAGCGAGCCCCTGAGTCTTTACAGCCAGCTCAGAAGACACGTAGTCATTGTTTTCTTCTGCAGGATGTCTACACTTTCAGATGTACAGTATTTCACAAGGCTTCAGGATATTCAAACAGAGTTCAGAGAACGTCCATTAGTTGTAGTAATCGCATTGGAAACAGTCGAGACATCCATCGATGAACTGGAAAGCATTGTTACTGACTGGGGCATTGATTTTCCAGTGATCGTTGACAATAGAGGAATTGTATCCAACCGGTTCAATGTCAGCTCATATCCTTCATTGCTGGTTCTTGACACACAGGCAAGAGTATCCGCGAGATTCTACTCCGGGTGGGAGCAGGCTGATCTGAAAGGAATTGTTGAGGATCTGCTTCAGCTGGAGGGAGCAATGCGATCCTTACAGGGTCAGATTTTCAGACCGGATGGAGAATCATTCATTCCAAATTCTCTTCGGGTGGAGTCCTGACCAGTTTGAAGTTCTCACGCAATCTTTCGCGAGAGAGTATAATCCGATTCCTTGAAGGCGGGGGACCTGATTCTGAGCTGTTTAAAGCAGCAAGCGATGTTCTCCTGGAATCAATAGGTTCCAGTGTTTTTCTCAGAGGAATCATTGAGCTGTCAAATGATTGCAGGAAGAACTGCTTCTACTGCGGTCTCAGAAGAGATAACAGAACCTTCTCAAGGTATACGATTCCCTTTGATGAAGTTATTAACGCATTTGAGTCAGCGTATGCAAAGGGGCTTCGTTCTTTTCTACTTCAATCCGGAGAACTCCTTGGAGCTTCGCATATTGACCATGTAGAGAGGATCCTTCGCTGGGTTTCGAGAAATCTTGAGGGTGTCAGGATGGTCCTTTCAATGGGAGAGCTGCCAATAGGGAGTCTGCAAAGACTCAGGGAGGCAGGCGCTCACAGGTATCTTCTGAGAATCGAGACCTCTTCTAGGGAATTGTATGATAAATTTCATCCTGATGATGGTCTTCATGAATATGATGACCGTTTGCGTTCACTTCAGATGATTAAAGCATCCGGCTGGCAGACAGGAACAGGTGTCCTTATCGGTCTGCCGGGGCAAACTGCTGAAAACCTTGCAGATGATCTGCTGTTCATGAAAGCAATGGATATTGATATGTGCGGCATGGGACCCTATCTTGAGCATGAACAGACACCGCTCTGGAACAGACGGGGTGAACTCAGCCAATTGGAGGAAAGGGAGTTTCTGACGCTTCGAATGATATCGCTGCTGAGAATACTTCTTCCAACTGCAAATATCGCTGCCACTACCGCTCTGCAGACTCTTGACCCCGAAGGCCTTGAAAAAGGACTCCTGGCTGGAGCGAATGTCGTAATGCCGAATCTCACTCCAATGAAATACAGAAAAGATTATAATCTTTACCAGGGTAAAGTGCAGGTGGAGGATACTCTGGACGAAGTTCTGAAGATACTGGAGAATCGCTGCAGCGCGATCGGAAGAGAGGTTGAACTCGGAAATCCTGGAGATCCGATTCATTATACGAATCGAATAGAAGAACTGGTGGGTGATTAGACTGAATAATCAGGAAATACATGAGCTCCTGGAATTACTGAGAAAAGCTGGTATTCCCCCTGAGGAAGCTCTCAAGATGCTGAATTCACAGCTTACCTCTCAACTTGGATTCGCAAGAGTGGACGCCGGTAGAGGGGCTAGAGCAGTTCTTCCTGAGATTATTCTTGCTCCAGGGAAAGAATTCGAAGAAGTGAGAGCCGTGACTGATAACCTCTTCAGCAGGATTGGACTTGCGATTGTATCCAGAGTAGAAGCTGAGCTTGGCGAATACCTTCAACAAGCTTTCCCGGATGGTTCCTCTTATAGGAGTGGGCATATTTTTACTCTTGGAAGTGACAATGCTGAATATACGGAGAGTGAAGGTTCAGTTGCTGTTATCTCTGCGGGGACCTCAGATCTTCATGTGGCTGAGGAATCTGCTGTAATTCTGGAGACTCTGAATGTTGATACATATCGTTTCTATGATGTTGGAGTTGCAGGTATACATAGATTGGGGGATGTTCTTCCTGATCTGAGGAAATGCTCTGTCTGTATTGTCTGTGCTGGAATGGACGCTGCCCTTCCGACTGTAATCGGGGGTTTATATAAAGGACCGATAGTTGCAGTACCTGTATCTACAGGATATGGTACCGCATTCAAAGGAGTTACTGCACTTCTTTCAATGCTGAATTCATGCAGTCCTGGAATAAGTGTAATGAATATCGACAATGGGGTTGGCGCGGCGGCAGCTGCGCTGAGAATACTGAGAGGAAGCTATTAGCATGTATCTAGTAACCGGAGGCGCCGGCTTCATCGGCAGTAATATCGCAAGGGAAGCTCTCTCAAGAGGAGAGAGAGTCAGGATCCTGGACAATTTCTCTACCGGTCACTGGGCCAACCTTGCTGATATCAGAAATGACATCGAAGTAATTGAAGGTGATCTCCGCAGCTATCACATTGTAAGGAGCGCAATGGAAGACGTTGAAGTCGTCTTTCATCAGGGAGCCCTGCCAAGTGTTCCCCGATCTATATCTGACCCGATAACAACAAATGAAGTAAACGTTCAGGGTACGCTGAATATTCTTCATGCCGCACTGGATGCGGGCTGCAGACGGGTTCTTTTCGCATCTTCCTCTTCTATTTACGGAGATGCTCCCGAAGCGGTCAAAACTGAAGATCTTCATGTAAAACCCCTCTCTCCGTATGCCGTAAGCAAACTTGCAGGAGAGAAATACATGCAGGTGTTTCATCATATCTATGGGCTGGAAACCGTTGCTCTTCGGTACTTCAATGTCTTCGGTCCCTACCAGGATCCAGACAGTCCCTATTCCGCTGTTATTCCTTTGTTCATCAAAGCATTCGATGAGAGAAGGAAACCTGTGATAAATGGAAACGGAGAACAGTCAAGAGATTTTACTTACATCGCAAACGTAGTACATGCAAATCTACTTGCTTCAAATGCTCCTGAAGCTCCGGGAAGAATGCTGAACATAGCATGTGGAGACAGTATTACAGTAAACAGACTGTCTTCCGAAATTGCACGGCTAACGGGCAGGGAAGATATCATCCCTCTTCATGGTCCGGAACGTCCCGGAGACGTAAAACATAGCAGAGCTGATATTTCTCTCGCTGAAAACCTTCTTGGATACGGACCGGTAGTCACCTTTGAAGAGGGTTTGGAAAGAACCGTATCTTTTGTGCTGGGGAACAAGAAGTAATCTAAGGTAGGATATATGAATCTCCTGGAAACTGATTCGGTTGTTCTTGCTGATGGCGCTATAGGTGAGTATCTCTTCTCACTTGGCTTTCCAGGGTCATATCTTGCATGTGAAGCGGTAATCAGATCTCCTGAAATACTGGGCAGCATTCACAGAGAATATGCCTGCGCGGGAGCGAAGATTCTCACCACTGATACATTTGATGCAAATGTGTCAAAGCTTGATATGCATGGTCTGGCTGATAGGTGCAGGGAGATCAATAGCAAAGCAGTTCAGCTTGCTACAAGGAATCCAGGATGCATGGTCGCCGGCGCTATTGGTCCGCTTAACTCAGGTCGTTCTTTCAGTCTTGGACAAAGAGACCCTGATCATCTCCGCGAAGCTTTCATACCGCAAATTGAAGGATTACTCGAGGGTGGTGCTGAACTGATTCTTCTTGAAACACAGGTTGATCCGCAGCAGGCAAGGCTCACATACGATATCGTTCGATCCATATCCGGTGATATCCCGATTGCTGTCAGTTTTACATTCGGTCAGGACATTCTGACTCCATCAGGCTTCTCTGTGAACGATACTGTTGAAATGTTCAGGGATACAGATATCGTAATGTTAGGAGCAAACCATGGTATTGGTCCTCTTCAGTTCCTGGACATCCACCGGCGATTAAAATTGATATCACCTTTCCCCATTCTTCTTGAGCCGAATTCGGGAACAGGCAGGTATATTGATGGTAGTTTTGTTTTCCCTGAAAATCCGGAGCATTTCAGCAGATGTATGCTCTCATGTCTGGACAGCGAAACAGCTCTGATAGGAGGTTGCTGCGGAACGACGCCTGCATTCATTTCACTGCTTGCCGAAAGAATGCGGAATGATAAGAGAATATCGGTAACATCGGAATGGATTTCTGAACCGAGTGGTGAAGTTCAGACTGTCAGGGCTCCCGATAAACCACCTGGGCTTGCTGGGCA
>DAOWAG010000080.1 GCA_030634715.1 Candidatus Aegiribacteria sp.
AGCACATCAGAAGAAAGATAGCCGTGTAAAAGGGAGAACCGACCAGAAAACCCGACAGAACAGTCGCGCAGATAATAAGAACACCGGATATCCATCTCAGCATTTTATGAACAAGGAGCTGAAGGAAGAGAAATATTTTCCCTTTCTTCAAGGCTTTTCCCATCAGGAGAACACAGCTGATAAGCATCCAGCTGACAATTCTTACCATTCTGCGATACTGGCTGGAATCGTCAGGAGAAGGCTCTACAGCGATGGCACGCTCATTGAATACACATGAATATCCCTGAATCCTTGTCATGACCGCGAGTTCAAAATCATCAGCTCGATTGGGAGCTGCGGGCATGAAGAGATTTCTTCTCAGCGAAAAGATCGCGCCAGTTGCACCCAGCACGGCACCGAATCTTGAACAGAGCTTCTTGATGATTTTCTCATATTTCCAGTAAGCGCTTTCGCATGTAGTTCCATCCAGACTGTTCATTCTGGATCCGTCAACGCATCCTGTTCCGGGATTACTGTAAGGCAGAACAAGTTCCTTCACAGCATCCGCCGCAAACACTGTGTCCGCATCAGTGAAGACAATGATATCGCTGTTTGAGTGCGAAAGCAGCTCCTGCATTATCAGAGGCTTTCCCATTCTCTCCTGGCTGCGGAAAAGAACGACGCCATTGATCGCGAAAGTCTTAACGATTTCGTCAGTTGCATCATCAGAAGAGTCTGACCCTATCAGTATTTCCAACCTGCCGGGATAATCCTGGTCCAGAAGGTTCTCTATTCTTCGGCCAATGACACCCTCTTCATTCCTCGCTGCCACCAGAACGCTTACCGAAGGCCACTCAGATGGTTCAATCCAGGGAGCATTTTTTCTGAAGAAAGCCAACAGGCACAGAAAAAGAGGATAGATGAACCATGAAGCTGAAGACAGGCCAAGAACGATCCAGAAATAAGCGGGATTCATACCCTTTTCTCCATTCGCTTACCGGGATCTTTCTTTCTGAAAAGGTGCTTTCGGAATGTACTGAAAGCTTTGAAAGTTCGTCTTCCTTCTGTAAAAGGATGCCTGATGCTCTGCCATGCCTTGTATGCTAAATAGGAGGGTCGAAGATAGAATCGCTTTCTGGCATTATCACACCACTCGACAAGTTTGTATGATGGCAGATCGGGCAGATCGACAACACAGTCATGCAGACCATCAGAAGTGATCCATTTGTCAAAGCAATTCGTTCTCAGATAGCCCTGATCTTTGTACTCAAGATAAAGATCCGTTCCAGGGTATGCCATTATGGGGAAGAACTGAGCTGTATCAGGCGCAAGTTTGACAGCCATGGTGAAAGTGTTCTTCAGAGTAAAGGGAGTCTCTCCGGGATTACCTGCCATGAAGCATCCGTGGACGAGGAGTTTTGCCTTGCGCGCCCTGTTTGCGAACTCCATGTTCTGCTCAATCGTAGTTCCTTTAGACACACTATTCAGTATTTCCTGAGATCCGGATTCATAACCGACTATGATCAGCCTGCATCCTGCGGCTTTCATCTTTCTCATTGCCTCGTATGAAAGGTTCGCACGCACGTTGGCCGTCCAGGGGATCCTGTTTCCGGTTCTGATTAGAGCATCTGAAACTTCCCCGACTCTTTCGTTATTTATCGAAAAAGTATCATCCTCTATAACGATCTCCTGAACACTGGGAAAATATTCACCGAACAGGCCGAATTCCTCAGATACATGAAGCGGTGACCGAACTCTGTATTTTCCCCGGTGCATTACCTGGGGCAATACACAAAAAGAGCATTTGTATGGGCAGCCTCTGCTGGTAATGGTCATTACGCTGGGATATCTCGCAGCTGCGAAGAAATAGTTTTCCGGTACAAGATGTCTTCTGTAAACATCCGCGAGGAACGGTAGGGAATCGAGGTTCTCTATCATCTTCCTTTGATGCGTGTGGATTATTTCCCCATCGATTGAAAGTACGAGTCCCGGAACATCAGAAAGATCTTTATTCTGCTGCAGCTGATCAGCCACTTCCAACAGTGTGTAATCGTACTCTCCCACAGCCACTCCGTCGATGGAAGGCGCCAGTCTGAGACTCTGCTCAGGAAGAGCGCTTGCGTGAGTGCCGACAATCAGCACTACGGCAAATGGAAGAATTTTTTTCACCATTGAAGCAATTCGAAGGTCGCTGTAGATGGATGGAGTTGAAGTATCAATTACGATCAGTCCCGGATCATACTCTTTAACTCTCAGAAAGAGGTCATCCTCGGAAATTCCCTCCGCCGGGCAATCCAGGAACAGCACTTCATGTCCTGCGCGCTCCAGTGCTCCAACACCATGCGCCAGCCAGAAGGGCCAGTAGAGAGTTCCGCTCTTGTTAATAGCGGGAGAACGGGATGTCCTTGAGAATCTTCCATTCATAAATGGCGGATTTACAACAGCAGTCTTCAAATGGTTATTTCCTCAATTTCGCGAATTCAGTAAATCGATACTCCAAAGCCTCATATATGATTCTAGCATGCAAACTTAAGAGACACAACCGACATTCTTTCGAATTGGTTCTTATCTGCTAGTCCTCAGATCGTCTGCCGTTAAGCAAGCGCCAGGCGCTGGGGAATAGTAGTGCAGCAGCGGCAATCTTAGCTGTATCACCGATGATGAACGGAAGGACTCCGGTTTCAATGACCATGTCCCATCCAACAAAGCGGGAGAGCCAGACAGTACCTGGAATGTAGATAGCGACGGAACCCGCAACCATAGCGAGGATGGTTGTAAGTACTGACTTGTCCCAGCCCCTCTCGCAAAGGGATCCTACTGTAAATGCTGCAAAAATGAACCCGACAATGTACCCGGCTGTAGGACCGGTAAAAGCTGTCAGGCCGGTAGCTCCCCCTGCGAAAACAGGCATACCCATGGCTCCGAGAGAGAGGTAGCCCATAGCGCTCAGAACTCCGCGTCTGCTGCCCAGGAGAGCTGCAATTAGAAAGATCCCGAATGTCTGCCCTGTAATGGGAACCGGATATGCCGGAATTTCCAGTCGAGTACAAAGGGCGATTAATAGTGCGCCCCCCGTTATGAGAAGCACATCCCTCAGAATACCTGCACCCGGCACAATTCTGTCGATTAAAACTGCTGTTGAACTGTAACTTTTCTCCAAGAATTCACTCCCGTTTCAGATTGTCTTGTTTAATTATCCCTGCCAGGTGAAGAGATTATATCTTCGAATTTTGCTATCAGGATCCGGGCTGTTCTGCTCCACGAGAACTCTCCTGCCCTGACAACAGCCTTTTCCGAAAGTTCCCTTCTTATTTCCGATTGTGATGCAAGAAGAGCCATACCATGCATGATATCCGTAACGGACTCAGGATTAACCAGAATTCCCGCATGACCTACAAGCTCCTCGAGAGCTGTTCCTGTTGAAACAAGAACCGGAGCTCCGCATGCCATAGCTTCAAGAGCCGGAAAACCAAAACCCTCCTGCAGTGACGGCATAACCAGTCCGATACATTTCGAGTAAAGCTCCTTCAGCTCATTATCTGATATATGAGACAGTACAGTAATGTTGTCCGTGGCTGAACAATCTTCCACATCCCGAATGAAATCCCTGAAAGCTCTGTCCTTCCGGACAACCATTATCATTTTCGGGAATGCGGGATTCATCGCTTTGAGTCTTGAGTATGCAACCACGAGACGTGTCAGATTCTTGTATGCCCTGGCATTGCCTACGTAGAGAAGGAATTCCTCTCTCTTAATAATGCTCGTTGTATCAACCGGAAAAAGATCCTGCCCCGCGCCGGTGACAAAGGCTTTGTCTCCTGAACCCTGAAAGATCTCATCAAGTATGCCGAGAGTTGCATTCGACGGTACGGAGATTGCGTCAGCATGAAGGATGGACTGTTTCAGCTTTTTCCGGAGAACCATTCTTGATAGAATGTTTTTAATGAGACTGCTTCCGAAATACCCTGGCTGATTCAGAACAATCAGGTCGTATACGGTTATCACTGTTGAAGTTTCAGGACACGGACCCGCCATTGAAAGGTTAAAATAGATATCAGCCCCGGCGGAATCGATAAATTCGCTCAGAAAAATTTTCTCTCTCCTGGAAAAACGTCGAACATCAGTGGGCATGCAGGCAACATTCATATCCTCAAGGTGTGCGGCGGCATTCCGACTCACGAGAGCGCTGTAATCCCAGTCAGGCGTCTCCCTCAACAGAGCATTCAGCACTCCTAGAGAATATCGACTTATTCCGTCCACATGTTCCTGCAGGGCTCTGGCATCGATCAGAATTTTCATTTACTTATCCTTCAGCATCGTCATCAGATATGAAAAACATCCCCGGGATAATAGGGATAGCGGAGTATTGTGTACAGGAGCACACGCTGAGGATTGTTGTCCATCAGTGATGAGCGTTCACGAAGGAGACGTCCCTGAGCCCCATGCAGTCTGGTATGCTCTGTAATCCCCAGCTCGGACCACCCGTTGAAGTGTTCAGGATGCTGCCGGCGTTACCGGAGGCGGAGAGGCCGGCCATCCAGGCGTACCGGGGAGTGTCCAGGGCGCAGGTTCCCAGGAGGAAATCGCCCGAGGGAATGTTCTGTTTAGTCCAGGTCTGACCACCGTCCTCTGTCAAATAAGCCTTCCCGTAGTCCATCGTGACCAGGACCCAGTTCTGCTGAAGGGCGCAGACTCCATTGGCGTCGTCACTCAGCGGGGTCCGCTGAAGCCCCGCAGGGACCTTCAGTTCCCAGCTGCTCCCTCCGTTGGAGGTTGAGGCTACGGTGTAGCCGTGGCCGACAATCCAGGCATTAAAAGCGTCCACTGCGCTCACGCAGATGAGCGGGTATTCGTCCAACAGAAGCGAGTCACCCTGACTCTCCCAAGTGTTCCCCCCGTCCACTGAGCGGAGGATGATGCCGTAATACTCGGTACCGCCTACTGCCCAGATCACCGAGTGGTCTACCGCGTAGACGCAGTCGTAGTCGAAACCGTCGTATGCCTGGTCGGCCATGGAAACCCATGTGCTACCACCGTCGGATGTATAGAGAATGGTGTTGTCCATACCCACTACAAACGCGGTGTTCACGTCGAGGGGGCTGATGCCGTTGAGCCCCTTCGCAGGGATGTTCGACGCTGAGCCCTGCCTGATCCAGGTTGACCCGCCGTCGAGTGTCTTCAGGATGGTTCCGTAACCATCTGCCACATCTCCCACCACCCATGCGGTGAGCGAATCCAGTGCCCTTATGCACTCCAATTGCACATCCGGGATATAGGAGTCGTACCCCTGCCGGTTCCAGTTAACGCCCCCGTTACCGGTGGCGATGATGAACCCGTACCCGTCGACCGGTGCCCCCACCGCCCATCCAAACCACAAGCCCGGTTCGGAAGGTCCGGTGGTGTCGTTTCCGCATGCTGCTAAAAGGAGCGCAACAGCGAGCCACATAGTTTTCTCAGACAATTTCATTTCTCAACCCCCTCATTCCCGGACGAAGACCGGGTCTTACAGCAAATCCTGGAACAACTCACTGTTCAAGTATAACCTGCGCCTGCTGAGCAGGCATAGGTTCGCAGACGTTCTCCATCTGCTACGAGTGATATCTCCTGCTCATATCATTTCCTCTTAAAGATCTTACTGATAATTCCCAATAATCTTATCGGTGCTATGACATCTACAGTTGGCAGTTATATTCATCGCTGTTAAACTGAAAAACATAGTTCGCTGATAATCGGAGGTATCTTGCTGAAAGTAGCTGTTGTACTCGTCAATTACGGTCAGTGGGAGCTTACCCGGAAATGCATTGATTCCCTTATGCGCTCCGAGGGAGTGGATATCAGAGTGACGCTTGTTGATAACCATTCCGAAGGAGAAGTTCCTGCCTGGATTAATAACTGCACGGGGGTTCGATTCGAGCGTTTGAATGAGAATACCGGCTTTGCCGGAGGCAACAACATAGGATTTCAGATTTCCCGAAATGATCAGGCTGAATTTACCCTCTTCCTGAACAATGACGCGTTAATCGCTCCTGGAGCAATTTTGAAACTTGCTGAATTTCTGGTTGATAATCCGGAAGCCGGCATTGTAACTCCACCTGTATACTATGCATCCGATCCGGAACGTATATGGAGCGCTGGGGGCAGATTCATCCCTTGGAAAATGAGATTCGACCAGAAGGTATATCCTTCGAGGAATGATCTTCCAGCTCAGGCTGTGAAATTAGATTTCGCCTCAGGCTGCGCCATGATGATAAGAACGGAGCTTTTCGAGCGGACCGGCGGCTTCCGGGATGATTTCTTCATGTACTACGAAGATGCTGATCTCTGTCGGAAGGTCTCACTCGCAGGGTATTCGATCTGGCTTCTTCCCGCGGAAGAGGTTGTTCATCATGTTGCG
>DAOWAG010000093.1 GCA_030634715.1 Candidatus Aegiribacteria sp.
ATGAGTATGCCATTTATTCGTGCGATAAGAAGGGGGAAGAGGTAATTCATTTCCCGCAGAACATCGTGGACAGTTATGCCTTCAACCCAGTCGAGTGTTATTCCATTGACAGTTATCATAATTGTTAAACAGGCGGGAACGTAATCAGTTCCCGCCTGTTATTCATTTATCCTCCGTGCTTCTTTACAAGCTCGATTACATCAGGGAAATCTATTCCGAGTTCCGCGAGTTTAGCGACGGTTGGAACTCCATCGTTCGTCCAGCCCCTGCGTTTATAGACCGCGTTCAGCAGATGTTCATACTGAGTTTCCCGGAATTTACGCATATGGGCAACCTTCTCTTCGGATGACATTCCGGAAGGATCGATGCCCACTTCTTCGCGAAGTTGTGTGTCGTACCTTTCCTGACGTGATTCGTATTCCGTAACGGTGACCGGACCGGCAGATCTGTACGGTATTGCGTCATGTTCGCGCCTGCCGAAGCCCATTTTCAGGTTGAATACTCGCTGGAAGTTGTAGACTTTCTCGGACATCCTTATCAGGCTGTCCATTGTCTGGGGTTTCCCGGTTACTCCCTCGAAGAACTCGCAGTACCCCTGAACATGTCCCGGAACCTTTGCCGGTTCATCTGTTTCAGCGTTGTCCGCTGGTTCAACATCATTCCAGGGGAGTTTGCAGAGGCCGCAAAGGCTGAACCATGTTCTCCACATGGGGAAGTAATGAAGGGCTTCCGCCTTATCCTCAAAGGTTGGTATCTGCTTGTTAACCATGTCCATGAAGATGAGCCATGCTTCATCATGCTGAGCGCCTTTAAGGGCAATTCCGTAACCGCCCTGCTGGGCGAGGGATTCTTTTGTTACGTATTCGGAGTATTCCATTCCCTTGGCTTCCATGCCGATGTCATACACGAAGTCTGGATCGGCACCGAAATTCTCTACGAAGTACTTTTTCATATAGCGGATGCCCTTGCCGGCGATAAGACCAAAACCTTCTCCACGGCCTATCTGGTGAAGGAGTTCAAGAGCTGCATCTTTGGCACCGAAGGGGAGTTCAAGACCTTCTGTTTTCTCCTTATCAAGAACACCTGCTTCGTAGCATTCCATGATGAAGGCTGTCATTGTAGAGAAGGATATAGTATCAAGTCCGTAGGTGTCGCAGTAGAAGTTGTACTCAGCTACGAAGTAGGGATCGAAGATTCCCATGTTGGAAGACCCACCCACAGTTTCGTACTCCGGGCCGTCAATAAGGACTTTCTCCCCCTTGTAGGGGCCGGTTTTCAGTTCGAAGTTCTCGATAGCCTTGGCGCAGGCCATGATGCATCCTAACCAGCATCCATCAGGTTTTCCCTTTGTGAAGTGTTTTCTGAAGACATCGGAGTTGATTTTTGGAGTATCCTCATGCCTTCCGAAACGATAATTCATGACAGGAAGGAGATCGTAAGCGTCCATTATCTCAACGAGGTGAGCGGTTCCCACTCCCCGCATATCGCACTGTTCCTCATCGAACTTGATCATCTCCTCGGTTATTCTCATACCCGCTTTTCTTATCATTTCGGCGTCGTACGGCTGATTGGGATCTTCAACCATGGTTATTGCTCCTGTGGGACATATTTCAGCGCAAGCGCCGCATCCAACACAGTGGGGCTGTTCGGAATCGTAGGGCATTCGAACGGCCCTCTCCGCACCCCTGTTCATGAAGTTAATGATATTTTGCCATATCCCCTGTTCGCAGACCCTCATGCAGAGACCGCATAGAATGCACGCGTTTGGATTAAGATCAACGGAAGGGTGTTTATAGCGGGGCTGTTCAATACCGGCATTCTTGGCAAGATCCTTGATTACCTGCACATTGGGCCACCTGGAGAGCATCATCTCAAGTATAATTTTCCTGTTCTTCATCACACCTTCCGAAGAGGTGTATACATCGATAGGTCTTCGGACAGGATAATTACATGAAGTAACCAGTTTTGTCTTTCTGCCATCATTAACTTCCACAATGCAGAGTCTGCATGCTGCATACGGCTCGACCAGTTCACTGTAGCAGAGAGCCGGAATGAAGATGTTGATGCTTCTGGCGGCTTCAAGAATGGTCGTATCCTTCTCGACCGAGACTGATTTTCCATCAATTTCGATTGTAATCATTTCTCTGTCAACCATTAGAGTACCTCCACCGCGTTGAAGTTGCATACTTCCCTGCAAACTCCACAGCGTATACATTTCTCCTGGATTATCATATGTGGTTCCTTCAGGCTGCCCTCAATTGCATCCACCGGGCAGTTTCTGGCACAGATTGTACATCCGGTGCAGTTGCCAGCGGTGATTCGATATTCAATAAGAGCCTTGCACTTGAGCGCTCCACATTTTCCTTCCCGGATATGATCTTCGTACTCATCCCGGAAGTACTCAATGGTGCTGAGAACAGGATTGGCTGCTGTCTGACCCAGCGCGCACAGACTGCTTTCGCACATGTTCTGTCCATATTCCTCGAGAAGCTCGATATCACCCTGGCGGCCATCTCCGCTGGTTATCCTTTCCAGAATAGTACCCAGGGCGACAAGCCCTTCTCTGCAGGGAGTGCACTTTCCGCAGGATTCATCCGTAAGGAAATCAACAAAGTACTTTGCTATCTGGATCATGCATGTTTCGTCATCCATGACAACCATTCCGCCCGAGCCCATCATTGAACCAGCCTCGGTGAGAGTGTCGAAATCCACTGGAAGGTCAAGTCTGTCAGCAGGGAGGACTCCTCCTGAGGGACCGCCCGTCTGAACAGCCTTGAATTTCCTGCCATCGGGTATGCCTCCACCGATATCGTATATGATTTCCCTGAGAGTTATCCCCATGGGTACTTCAACAAGACCAATATTGCTCACGTCTCCAACAAGAGAGAAAACCTTGGTTCCCGATGATCCGTTCCAGGGATTATCTGAGACATCACCTGTACCTATTGATGCGAACCATTCGGCTCCCTTTTCCATTATCAGCGGAATATTAGCCCAGGTTTCAACGTTGTTCAGGACAGTCGGTTTATCCTTGTAGCCCCGTTCAACAGAACGGACATATTTTGCTCTTGGTTCTCCCGGATTACCGGCCATGGAAGCCATGAGAGCTGAAGATTCTCCGCACACGAAGGCTCCAGCGCCCCTGTGCACAACTATATCGAAATCGAATCCGGTGTCGAAGATGTTCTTTCCAAGAAGACCGCATTCGCGTGATTGGCTTATGGCAATGATCAGCCGTTTCATGGCAAGGGGGTATTCCTTGCGGATGTAGATGTATCCTTCGCTGGCTCCCACGGCATAGGCACCCGTAAGCATTCCCTCTATTACACTGTGAGGATCAGCCTCAATTATGCTTCTGTCCATGAAAGCGCCGGGATCTCCCTCATCGGCATTACAGATCACAGATGGTGGATATCCGGTTTTCTCAACTGCTTCAACACATGATTGCCATTTCACTCCAGCCGGGAAACCACCGCCTCCGCGACCCCTGATGCCGGAACTGATAACGTCAGTAATCACTTCATCAGGTTTCATAGTTGTGAGTATTCTATGCAGTGCCTGGTATCCACCCAGTCTGAAGTAATCTTCTATCTTCTCCGGATTGATCATTCCCTTATGTCTTAGAGCAAGGAGTTTCTGCTTTCCGAAGAATGGAATATTCTCCATCTTCGGAACAGGGGTTCCATTATGATGATAGAGAAGCCTTTCCACAGGTTCTCCGCCCTCAAGATGTGTCTCTATTATTTCCGGGATATCTCCGCAGGTAAGCTTCTCATAGAATATTCCCTCAGGCTGAACAACCATGATAGGTCCCTGGGCACAGAACCCGTTGCATCCGGTCGGCACCACAAGGTACTTGTCCGACAGGTTCCGCTCCTCCAGTTCCTCCTTAAGGACTTCAACGAGATTAAAGGATTTATTCGCCACACATGCTGTGCCTGTGCAAACCATAAGAGCTGCATTGAAGCTATCGTATTCCCTGAGAGCCTTCTGCTGTATCTGTCTCAACTTATCAATAGTCATTTCCGGCCCTCCTTAACTGAATCTCTTGATGATGTCGGGTACTTCATTGGATTTAACTCCACCAAGCACCTCATCACCAATGGTTACCACAGGAGCAAGCCCGCACGCGCCGACACACCTGACTTCCGTAAGTGTAAATTTAGCATCAGGTGTTGTCTCTCTGCTTGAGATGCCAAGTTCTCTTTCAAGGGCCGAAAGAACATCCGGCGCCCCTTTAACATAGCATGCCGTTCCCATGCAGACCTGTATCTCCTTCTCACCCCTTGGTTCAAGGCTGAAAGCCCTGTAAAAGGTAGCTATATGGAACAGTATGCCCCTTGGTTTGTCGGTTTTATCGGCAATTCTTTCAAGGGCTTCCTTCGGGATATAACGGAATTCATCCTGAACATCCTGCATCATTTCGATGACAAAATCGGGATCGGTATTCCAGTTATCAATAATTACATCCACTTTGTTAATATCAATCATTGGAAACCTCCCCCGGGGATGAATCCTGCCTGGAAATGGTCCATACGGGTCTTGTGTGGGGAGCCTTTACAACAAGGGCCTTCAGGCCTTTGTTCCTGAAGACTGTGCCTGTTCCTCCCCTGCCGGCCTGTTTAAGTCTCATTGTTCTTCTTCTCCAGTCCCACCAGGAGAAATTCAGGCATCCGATCCATGCGTGATTCGCTCCGATGCCGGATGATACCGTCGAAATATGCCGCTTGTCGTCATCATCGTCGGAGTACATTTCAGCCAGTTCCTCCGCTGCCAGGTGGGAGTTCACTGAAAGAAGCGGGGATTCAATCAACTGAACTCTCCCGTTTATCCCGTCAATGAAGACTATCACTTCTTTCTCAGATTTTCCTGTGATAACAAGGCAGTCGAAACCTGAGAACTTCATTAAAGGACCGAAGTGTCCTCCAACATTGGAATCCACCGCGGATCCGGTTGTGGGGGATATGGTTGTAACAATTGATTTGCCGGAACCGGAAAATGAAGTAGTACCTCCGAGTGGCCCCGCGGCAATGCAGATGGGATTCTCAGGACTGTCCCACTTCGTTTCGGATGTTACTTCCTGCCACATCATCCAGAGGTCGAATCCTTTTCCTCCGGTGAAGACCTCTTTCATCTTCTCGCTAACCGGTATGATTCTGAAGGAAGGTTCTGAGATATCAACTCTGAGTATTTCCCCGGTATACCCTCTTATGGAAGGTTTGGGGCTGTACTCGAAAGTACCTAGAATCTTCTGTTTCTCAAGAATCTCTCCGGCGTTGTGTTTACTTGACATAGAAAACTCCCTGTGTTTGCGCCAGTAGAAATGAGTTCATAATGATAAAAATACAACGGAAATATACCGATGAAAGTTACAAACTACAGGGGCTGGAAACAACCCTCCAGAAAGGACGCTGGCATATCCGGATATGATTGTTTAGAATTAAAATATGATTGACGAAAGAACCACTGCATTCCGAGATAATCCGCCAGGTCTCACCATTCTTCTCAACAGCTCGTCAGTTGGTATCGCTGGAGCCGGTGGCATAGGATCGAATGTGGCAGCAACACTGATACGTGCCGGAATCGGCAGGCTTGTAATAACCGATTTTGATTCCGTTGAACTACCCAATCTCAACAGACAGTTCTATTTCAGGGATCAGATAGGATATCCCAAGGTTGAAGCACTGAGATATAATCTGGAACTGATAAATCCAGATGCCAAAATAGAAACTCACAACAGGATAATAGACGCACAGAACGCTTGTTCCATCTATTCGGATTGTGACCTTCTTGTTGAAGCGTTTGATAGCGAAGAAGCGAAAGTGATGCTCCTTGAATCCTGGCTGTCAGGACTTCCTGGAAAACCGGTTGTTTCATGTTCAGGGCTCG
>DAOWAG010000033.1 GCA_030634715.1 Candidatus Aegiribacteria sp.
ATAAAAGATATTCTGATCGGGCTGGAGGAATTGGATCAAAGTGATTCCCTAGAGTATAAGTTCGGATAGCGCTCTATGAGGATCGTCCAATCCAGGTCATTTGCGAAGCGAGTCAAACGATTTCGGAAACAGGAAAAGCAAGTTCTTGATCATCAAATCCGTGCAATCCTGGATAATCCGGAAGTCGGTCAGAAAAAACGCGGTGAACTACGGGGAGTCTTTGTGCACAAATTCAAGATACATACTACTCAATACCTCCTTGCTTACCGTATTAAGGATAACGATACCTTAGAGCTTATCATGATTGGACCTCATGGGAACTACTATAGGGATCTTGAAAAGTATACTAAGGATAGGAATTAGGGAGCGAACAAGAGGCTGCAGTGGAAATGCCCTTTGCATCGTTCGGGATATGCAATCCACTGAGCCTTAGTGTTCCTTCAGTTACTTACCAGATCAGGTCAGCTCTCGGATAATCCTTTCCGCAATCTGCTTCGGCAGCAATTCCTGCATTCTATACAGATCTTCAGGGGCTCCCGATGCGCCGTAGGAAGTAACACCTGCTCGGATAAGGAGAGGAGTATCTTCCATATTCGAGAAAGCGAAAGTTATTCCAGCGCCCATTCCGGAGTTAGTATCGTGATCCTCATATGTCAGAACAAGTCTGTAATTCGTAAGTTCTTTCAGTAACCGGGGACTGATGCAGAGAGGGCAGCTGACTGCATACACGGCTGCGGAAACACCCATTTCTCCAAGTATCTCCCTTGCTTCAAGAGCTCGGAAAACCATGTTTCCCATGGCTACGATGGCAACATCAGAACCTTTTCTGATGTGATCATGCTGACCGAACACGAATTTGTAATTCCTGCCGTAAAAAGGCTCTCCGTTTTCACCGGTTATTACAGGCAGCTTTGAACGTCCCATGGCAATGAAGAAGTTGCCAGGATGAGTGGCAGCGAACCTTATTACTCTGTCAGTCTGATTTGGATCTACCGGAACCACAGTGCTGCAATGATGTAGCGTTCTGATAAGACCGATGTATTGGATGCAATGGTGGGTCTTCCCGTCCATTCCGACATCCAGACCGCAGTGGGTAGCGACAACCTTGAGATTCGTCATGTTAATATCATTAAGCCTGTGCTGATTATATGTTTCATCTATGGCGAAAACGCCGAAATCAGCCCAGAATACAACCTTATCTGCGATTGAAGCCGCACCTGCCGCTGTAGCAGTATTGTGTTCCATTATTCCGGATTGGAAGAAACAGTCTCCATATTCGATTCTGAACTGATCTGTCTTTACTGATCCTGCAAGGTCGCAGTCAAATACCAGAGGCAAATTATCCTGGTTCATCTTCGCGAGTGCTATAAGTGCAGCGCCGAACGCGCTTCTATTATCACCCTTGTGATCAACAGGGTAAATGATAGGTGTCCCCTCAAGGTCAAGAATGCAGTAGGGTAGCCTGAGATTGAAATCTCCTTTGCTTTTCCAGTCGCTGATCCTGAGCTTTTCAAGCTCCTCAAGATTATTTATCAGCTTAAGCTCAGCTAGAGCTGACGCAAGCTGCTCACGGGTAAGGGCTTTTCCATGATATTGAACATCGTTCTCCATAAAAGAAACACCTTTACCCATTACAGTCATGGCTATGATGAGTCTTGGAGCTTTAGGTGAGATCACTGGTTTGAGAGCCCTGTAAAGAGCAGAGAGACTGTGACCGTCTACTTCTGTAACATCCCAGCCGTCCGCACGGTATTCACCTGCAATATCCGTATACATCACTCTGTCCGTGCGACCGCATATCTGCAGACCATTGCAATCAACAACAACAGTTATGTTATTGAGTCCATTCGCTCTGATGAATCTCCGCGCTTCCGCTATCTGACCCTTCTGATGTTCACCATCTCCTGTTACAACCCAGATCTGATTGTGGATTCCTCTTGATCTATCAGCCAGAGCCATTCCCGCAGCGGCGGAAACGCCCTGTCCAAGGTTGCCTGTTGTAAGTTCCACACCCGGAATCGATCTTTCAATATGTCCTTCGAAAGGGCTGCCTGCCTTCCTGAAAGTGGAGACTGCCCTCTCAAGATTAAAGAAGCCCAGTCTTCCCAGAGTCGAGTAAACAGCTGGTGATGTATGACCGTGGCTGACAATTATCCTGTCCCGTCCATCTTTCAGGGGTGAACGGGGATCAACATTTGCCTGAGACTAGAGCAGGGCGAAAATTTCGAGGGATGACCTTGAACCTCCGGGATGACCGCTCTGGGCAAGTGTAGTCATCCTGAGAATATCTCCTCTTGCTTTCCTGCAGAAATCCTTTAGGTCATTCCGAATATCGATCGAGAGTTCAAGTGGTTTAAACAGCGTACGATCTATACTACTCAAGAGTTATTACCTTCCAGTCTTGCCGTGAGTTTTTCCCTGATCTTAACATAAAGTGCATCGGAGGCCTCAAGTACATACTCCAGGCATTCTTCAGCTTTTTGTCTTGTTTCGATTGCGAATGATGAGGAATCATCAAACTCTCCCAGATTGATCAGCACATTGTAGTAAGCGCCTACCGCAGCCGCTCTGGCTGCAGCAGCAGCTACACCAGCATCGGAAAGAGATGCCTGCATGCCCTTCTCTTCGAGAACAGAGGCCATTTCAATAATAGCGGGGCATTGCAGAAGAACTCTAAGAGGTACCGCAATGGCGTTTTTCACCGCTTCCTGCACATCACCATCATGTTTTGCGGCGGACATCCATTCATTGAAGGCAATGGTGTCATCATCTATGGCGTTCAGAAGATCATCTTTTACTGATTGAGCTTCCGGTGCGATTTTTCGCATAAGGTCCCACCATTCGCGGTGATTCCTGTTCTTAACAGTGAGATTCGCCACCATCGCGCTCAGAGAAGCACCAAGCGCACCCATGAGAGCTGCAGCTGAACCTCCACCGGGAGCGGGAGAGTCAGTTGAGAGTTCATCCGCGAAATCATGACATGTCATTCCGGAAAGATCTACATCTTTTTCAGCGACTATGTACTCGATAATTTTTTCCTTCGGTATGAATGGAGCCACATCCCGAAGACCCATCGATTTAATCGCGATCTCTATAAGTTCCCTTTCCGGAACACCGGTAGTCTTTCCCTGTCTTCCGGTAGAGGATAGACCCGAATCCTGCTTTTCAAGATAGAATCTCCCCGCTTCCAGCATCGATGACAGAGGGAGTAATCCCACTACTTCCGAACCTGTTACTCTTGTTCCGAGTCTTGCAGCTTCTTTAACTACCGCTTCGAATCCCGCATGCAGGGGAGTGACGGAAAGATCGGTAAGGTTCATCGTAACCTGTGCGGTATCATATTCTTTTATATACCAGCCTGTTGCTTTGCAGTACTGGAGCTTTCCGGGCTGTTTTACTTTATTTCCTTCTTCATCCCGGATGAACTTCCAGTTATTGTCCCTTTTGAATCTTCCGGTATCACGGATAGTAAGGCCTATATCACGGGCTACACCTGGGTCTTTCGTGTTCAGGTTCACATTGTACGCAATAAGAAAATTCCTTGCCCCTATCGTGCAGACACCTGTTCTGGCAACTCTCTCGTTCCATTCATTCGGACCGAAATCCGGCTTCCACTCCTGTTTTCCGAGTTTGTCAGGGAGTGCCTCATACTCTCCTTCTCGAATATTGGGCAGCTTCTCCCATTCGGGCTTTGAAGCGGCTTTTTCATACAGGTAAACAGGGATTGAAAGTTCTTCACCGACTCGTTTGCCAAGTTTCCTGGCTAATTCCGCGCAATCCTCCATTGTTACACCTGAGACAGGAACGAAAGGACAGACATCTGTTGCTCCGTGACGCGGGTGTTCACCTGTCTGCTTTCTCATGTCGATCAATTCACCGGCCTTTTTAATCAGCTCGAATGAAGCCTGCATGACTGCATCAGGAGTACCCGCAATGGTGATGACGGTTCTGTTTGTCGCTGCTCCTGGATCAACGTCAAGAACCTTTGCTCCGCTTATAGAACTTGCTGCATTCACAACCTCGTTTATCAGATCCATGTTCTGTCCCTCAGAAATATTCGGAACAGATTCCACTATCTTTCGGGTCATATGATCCTCCCAATAGATTAAGCCTTTTCAGAGAATGGAAAATTACTGTAGATTCAAGCATCAAAGCTAGGAAAAGGAACTTCAGAAGTCAACGATTGCACGACAGGGAGAAGACATGATTCGCGGAGTTGTTGAGGGTTTTTACGGCAGACCTTACTCAGCTTCAGAAAGAGATGTGATTATCAGCTGTTTATCCATGCTTGATGATCCTGTTTACATGTACGCACCCAAGAATGATCCATATCACAGGTTGAAATGGCGACAGGAATACCCTCTTGACACCTTTGAAGCTCTCTCAACGAACATTAGAAAATCCAGACAGATCGGCGTTAAGTTCATCTTCGGGATAAGTCCATGGAAATTCAAAGATGAAGACACAGAGTATATTCGCAGAAAAGCTGACAGGGCGCTTTCCGCTGGAGCCTTCGGAATCTGTATTCTTTTTGACGATGTTTCTGAGAATGCTGACTCCGATCTGGCATTTCGACAGATTGAATTCGCAGAAAAAGCTTGTGCGGATCTCGATTGCCAGGTTTATTTATGTCCATCGGTCTATTGTGTTGAACTTTTGGAAGCACTTAACGGAGAAGAGTATCTCCATGTTCTCAGGAGCAATCTTCATGAGAAATGGAATCTGTTCTGGACCGGTGACGCTGTAATTTCAAAAGAGCTGGACTCCGCTTCTCTTGATCGAGCCGGAGAACTGCTTGGGAGACAACCTGTTCTCTGGGACAACCTTCTGGCTGATGACTACACCCTCAGAAGGATATTTCTGGCAGGACTTGCCAACAGAATCCCTGACAGCTATCCGTTTCTTTTGAACCCATCATCCTGTTTTCCCGCAGCTCTTCATGCGGTTTATGAGATTCTGCTTGCATCGGGAGTTGAAAACTGCTGGCCGGATGAACTTGGGCAAAATCGAGCAGGCTGGAAACTGCTTGCTGAATTCCATCATCTTCCCTGGTCTGCGGGAATGAATGTGGAAGAACTTATAGGAAAGTTGAACACTGCTGTCAGTGATGGGGTTTCTGAAGATCTGATAACAGATCTGAAGGGGATGTCATCCACACTCGAAGAATTTGTTGAACGTATACATGATGTACAGGGAGGTTTTGATCTCATGCCTTACATCATGGATGTTGGAAAGCTGATAGGGTGGTGGACAAAAGTCCTTCTTCTGCCGTCTCTGCCACAGAGAATTCGCGAGCTCAGATACCTGATGCTTGAAAGACTTCCATTTGAGCATCCGTTGGCCGCATATACGGCTGCAGTAGTATCGAGAGAGGAATGAAATGAGAATCGAACTGGCGGGATTCAATACCGATATTCAGAATAGTGGGACAACACCTGAAACACTTTCTGCCTCTTACGCTCGAATCAGTCGTGATCCTCGACCAATTGATGTTCTCAGAAAAGAAGCGGCTGGGGAAGTTGAAAAAGCCAGGGCATCCAATCGTCGGATTGTCTTTGAGTATGGTCATGGTTCAGTCGCGGAGCACGCTGTATTTAATTTTGATGTCATTGATATTTCAAGACTTGCCGCCGAAGAGCTGCAGAATTTCAGAATGGCGAGTTTTACCGAGAAATCCCAGAGATATATCCGTATCGGAGAAGATCTTGTCCTGCCTCCGGAACTTAATGGAAATGATGAAATCAGATTTCGCGAGACTGCTTCCAATCTGTTTGAAATATATGGAAATCTATACAACGGATTGATGGAGAGTGGAGGGGACAGAGATACCGCAAGGGAAGATGCGCGATACGTTCTTCCTCTCGCGACTTCATGCCAGATGGGGATGACTGCCAATGCGCGGGAACTCGAACATATTATCAGAAGGTTATCCTGCCATCCATTTGCCGAAGTCAGAATGCTGTCTGAAAAGTTTCTTGAACTCGTAATGGACGCCTCTCCGTCGCTGTTTCTTTTCCTGGAGCCAACAGCCATGGATAATTTTGCTCACTCCATGTCTCCGGTTGATTCTGCTGCCTTGAGTGAGATTGTGCTTGTGGATTGTGATGATGATTCTAAGGTTGGATCATTGCTGCTGCAGAGGAAAAACGGGGTTCCGCTTGAAGCAGCCGGAGGGATGTGGGCTGAACTTGACGAAGGGGAGAGAGAAGAACTGTTTATGGATGCTCTCTCAGGATTGGGTATACATGATTCTGTTCCGAGATACTGGGAATTTTTCAATGCGGAATTTGAGCTGATTCTTTCAGCCTCTGCATACGCTCAGATGAAGAGGCACCGTATGTGCACCCGACTCGTTTCGGTATACGATCCTGTGCTTGGAGTGACTGTTCCGGCAAGTATCTACAGTGCCGGACTTGAAAGTGACTTCATGGAGGGAATCAGGATTGCAGAGGAAGCCTCAGGTTCTCTTGGCATACTCTATCCCTACATGCTCACAAATGCTCACAGGCGAAGGATTGTTATTAACATTAACGGCAGGGAACTCTACCATTTCTCTCGACTCAGGGAAGATTCTCATGCTCAGTGGGATATACGAAAAATCGCCCATTCCATGCTGCATGCGGTTCGGGAGGTTGCGCCTCTAACCATGGTTCTCACAGGCGGGAAGTCTGATATCTCAGGATTATTTATCTGAGAGCCATTTCCAGTATTCTCGGGGTACCCGGAATCAGATCTGAAACTGGAGTAATTTTCAGCATTACAGTACCGCTCATTCCACCAAGATCCAGATCGTAATGCCATTCGAGTTTACCCACATAATTGCTGCTGTATCTGCCGAACAGATCTCCCGATACCGCTGCTTCTGTCCAGGTATGACCGTTATCAGTGCTGAATGTTACATGCAGATCCAGAGACCGTTCATCAGGATCTGATAACTCGTATGAAACGTATACCGTTCTGGTTTCAACAGAGATATCACTGACAGCAGCCTGCATTACTGACGGAGTTCTGGAATTATCCAGTGAAAGCGGTCCTGCAACTGCAGAGAAGACCGTATCTCCATCAATCGCGGCCAGCCTTATTTCCAGTTCCGCTCTTTCCATCCCCGGAAGATCCTCAGTACTGTTCCAGCCGACGTTGAAGTTTTGCGATGTAGAAGTGCGGAACTCTCTTGTGTCCAGACCAGCAGCCGAGATCCAGGAAACCGAACCAACAAGTCTGTATTCGAGGTCAAGAAGAATCTCATCACCCTCCGGATCTGTGATCTGGAAGATGACTGGAACCAGCGCTCTGAACGTCTCCCATCTGCCGGGATAGGTAATCGTAATGGATGGAGGTCTATTGTTGTCCAGATGGAATGGAGAGGATGGAACAGCAATACCTCTGTCGAGATCCTCGGGAATTGCTCTGAAACGCACCTGATTACCTTCGAATCCAGGGGCATCAATTTCCGATTCCCAAATTATATCGTACTGATAAGTACCTACTGAAGGAATTGAACTCTCTGATACCGTTGCAGTTCGCCAGTATGCTCCACCGTCAAGAGAATACTCGTAATGCACTTCAAGCGGATCTTCCTCCGGATCTGCCAATCTGACTCCTAGCGATATTCGACCTGAGACTTCTACCTCTGGCGCAATGATCTGGCCTGATGGAAGCCTGTCTGAGTCAAGATGAAGATTGCCCAGTATGCTCCATTGTCCCGGATCTGAATCAGCTGCTCTTACCCTGAGAGAAATATTCTCAATGTCAACATGACCGAGATCATGGGCAGCGTTCCATGTAACCGGTTCACCATAGAACCATGGTGCAATCTCGAAAATACTACCTCTGAGGTGAGCACTTCTCCAGGTTGTCTGACCATCAATTGAATACTGAGCCTGAAGCTGAATTATATCACCCTCGGGATCGTCTACAGAGTAATGGATAATATAATTTCCTTCTGATTCTTCCCTTGATGCGGATAGATAAAGTGATGGAGGGATGTTGTTGTCCACACGAAAGATGTTTGATAGACCACTGACGCCCGGACCATCCATACAGTAAGGCGTTATTCTCAGAACGCACTCGGGTATATCCTGACCGGGCAGGTCTTCATCACTGAACCACAGCACACTTGATCCATCGTCTCTGAAGCTGTTTGTCCCAATCCATGTGTATCCTGAATTTGTAGAATAAGCCAGTGAGATTCCAGTAATGTTACTGCCGCTGATCTGATAGGGTAGGGTAACTGCTCCGGAGCATTCTTCTGAAATCACATTCGCGCAGATAACAGGAAGAAAGGAAACACCAAAACTTCCTGAATTAGCTTCATCGCAAAGCATCTGCGGCCATGGACCTGGATGCATGCCAATTCTGGAGATTGTATATGCTGCAAGCTTGCCTGTTCTTCCGAGCACAACAAGTTCCAGGTCCCCATCTCCGTCAATATCACCCGCTGCAGGAGGGACAGACACAGGTTGGCCGAATGCAATTGGAAATCCCTGTATTATCCGTCCTTCTGCGTTCCATCCGTAAACACTGCCGTTGTCCGTTCCGACTATAACTCCCATTCCGCCGCTCGTTCTGGCAATTATGGGAGAAGTCGGACGACCATCTGTGAAATTGGGCCAGCGCCAGGCTCCGGCAAGTCTGCCGTCACCATTAAGCAGTGTTACCGTACTGTCAATGCAGGAAACAGCTATCTGAAGCTCTGTTTTATCGAAATCAAGACGTCCAACGGCAAAAGGTCCTGTGATGCATCTGTCATCAAGGAAAAAGGGCCACCCATCGATGCCATTGCCACTCATGCTCACAGCGTACAGTCTCTTGTTATGAGTCGCGAATAGAACATCTCCCAGACCGTCAGCATCGATATCTGCAGTTACAGGAATACTCCCTGATGAATAACCCGTGTTGATAGGCCAGCCAGGTGAAACAGATCCGTCTATGGAAAGTACATATATCCTTGTATTGACAAGAGCGCATACGAGGGAATATCC
>DAOWAG010000137.1 GCA_030634715.1 Candidatus Aegiribacteria sp.
GAAAAACCAGTTCCTCCGCCGCTTTTGTGTATCAGCGCAGTATTCTTAACTGCGGTGAAGATACTCTCCATGCTGTCCTCCACTGGAAGGACAAAACAGGCTGATAACTGACCGAGAGCAGTGCCAGCGTTCATCAGGGTTGGAGAATTGGGAAGAAATTCCTTTTTTGCCATCATATTATAAAATACTATCGCACTCTGTTCGGCATCACCATTGAACTTCTCTTCAGCAGCAGCGATAGATTCAGCAACTCTCCACAGCATTTCTCTGGGTTCTTCCAGAATCTCTCCGGTAATCGATTTCTTAAGGTAACGCTTTTCAAGAACTGTGATCGCGTTATCGGTAAATTCAGGCTGAATCAGATTATTAAAACGGGATTCGGTTTTCTGCTCTGCAGATGATTCTTCTTCGTCAATTCCTGACTCCGGAAAAAGATCCTGCTGAAGACGTAACTCGTCCAACGACACCCTCCTGCCCCCTTGCGGGGCTCTCAATCGCATATATTATGAATTATTATGCGATCATCATCATCTATAAAAACCAAATCACAGTCCTCATTAAAGTGGACCAAAAAATAATCTGTCAATGAATTGTTTTGACGTCAAACGTAGACTATCAATATTTTGTGCTTTTGGCAAGGGGGCACCACTACAGGTTGTGGATGAACATAACCTCTTGCCACATCTCCGGTTCCTTCGCTAGTTTAGGGGAATCGGATTGCGGGACAATACTGGAGTAGAATGAAAAGTGAAAAAAGACTGATCTTTGAGAAGGAAATACTCAGTCATCTTGACCGACTCTACGGGTATGCGATGCATCTATGCGGAAGCAGTGAGGATGCCTCGGACCTCGTGCAGGATACATATGTCAGTGCCCTGAAATATGAAAAGCAATATTCCTTAGGAACAAATGCGGGTGCATGGTTGTTTACAATCATGAGAAATACATTTTTAAATAAAATGAGATCAAAGAGTAGAAAACCGGTTGGATTGGTCGGCGAGTGGATTGATGAACTTTCTCGAAAAGATATATCAGAGCTTAGAAAACTCGGACCGGATCCTAGTGTACAGCTGCTTGACGATCTTTTGAAAGAGGACATCAGAAAAGCAATAGACAGTTTGCCAAAGGAATTCAGGGATACGATAGTACTGTGTGATGTTCAGGGGTTCTCATACTCGGAGATAGCTTCAATACTTGATATTCCGATTGGCACTGTAAGATCTAGAATACACAGAGGCAGGAGTATTCTGCGGCACCTGCTTGTGGAGTGGAAGAATATTGCGAAGGAGGGGAAATAGTATGACCTGTGAGGATGCTCACCTTCATATACATGATTACATTTCCGGTGAATTAGCTATTGAACACCATGAACCACTGATGAATCATCTGGAAGAATGTGGCTCCTGCCTTGCGCTGTTCGACCAGACACAACTTCTTCAGACTGCAGTAAGGGATTTGATGCAGTATGAAACCCCTCCCGAGGTTCAAACTGCAGTTTCACAAATTCTTCTGGACATCTGATTAGTAGAAGGCTGTACTGGTTATGAGAGAATCGCAACTTCCAGCCATATTCATCGCAGGGATTATCCTTTCCGGATTACCTATCCTGTTCAGGATACCTGCCGCAACAATTGTCAGAATGGATGAGATCGCAATCCTGGCTGCTCAAGTCTCTGAGAAAGACCCGCTCTGGATGGGGGATAATGCCATCTTCAATCTGAATACCCCGGAGGCGGGATCTGTTGCCTTCGGTTCGCATGATTATTACCCCTATCATCTGACAACAGTCAGAGATGCGGCTTCAGGTGATGTCATGGTTGTGATAACTTCCGAGTCAAGCATTCCTCTTGTCAGACCTCGGAACACTTCAACTCATTCTTTTAGCACCGCTGTTGCTGATGATAAAATTTATATACTCTTGCACGCTGGCTCAAATGTATCCTGGCCAGCGCGACTCTTTTCAGTTATTAGTAACGATTGATCAAGGCAGTATTGTCTGGGTTTCTTCGAGTATCTCGAACCTGTCAGTGGAAAGACAAGAATATGAAGATTTCTGTATTACTTGCGATTGCGTTTTTCCTTAATATCACATTCAGCGGGTGTGGTTCTGAGGATGCCAGCACTTCTCAGACAGAGTGTATTGAACCAGATGAACCAGTTGCGGTTATTCTACCTGGTTTCGTAATGGAACCCGAAGGGGATACAGTATCAATACCGATTAGTACTTCTGTTTTACTTTATTACTGGCTGCCACTGGAAAAATATAAGGCTATGGAAGATGATATGCTCTTCCTGGCATCCGTCGATTCAACAATTCTTGTACTGCCTGTACAGCCTGATCAGGAATCCAGGAATCATGCCCAGAGACTTGTTAACAGGCTGGAAATTTCTCTTACTGTTTACCTGGCAGATTCCACCCTAATGGAAGTATTTGAAGGAACTAACCTTCCATTGACTATTCTATATTCTCCCGAAGGTGCTCTCCAGACCGAAGAAGGATTCGGAGCTCCATTGCGGCTTCTGGAAGAATATCAGACAGGGATTTGATGGACTATTTCTTTTTAAGTGATGTGCACATGTTCCCGGAACCGGAAGAACATCCTGGTCGAAGCAGATTCATCGGTTTTCTGGATTCTCTTCTGTTGGATTACAATCCTGGACAGCTCTGGATATTGGGAGATCTCTTTGATTTCTGGTTTGAATACCGCAGCGTTACTCCTTCTGGATATGATGGAACCTGTTCAGCAATCAGAAGGCTCTCCGATTCCGGATGGGATGTCCATTTCATGCCTGGCAACCATGATTTCTGGGTAGCCGAACACTTTTCACGGGCAACTGGTGCTTCAATTCATAAAACGGATTACATGGTGAAAAATATCAATGGTAGGAACGTACTGCTTGCTCATGGAGACGGTCTCGGCCCTGGAGATATGGGATATAAGATTATGAAACCAATACTTCGATCCGGTTTGAGCAAATTTCTTTTCAGCATTATCCACCCGGACATCGCAACATATCTTGCCCGTCTTTTCTCAGATACCAGCAAGAGAATTCTACGACGGGATCTGGATTCAATACCTCCGGGAATTGCCAAGTGGGTGCAAGACAGATTCGAGGAGAACATTGATATTGTAATAACCGGTCACACGCATCTGGACAGCATTCTTCATATGAAAAACGGCATCTATGTTTCTCTAGGAGACTGGCTCACCAGGTTCACATACTGCAAAATCGGAAATAATAGCCCGGAACCGGAGCTTTTATCATATTCCAATGATATATCCACAGATCATGAAAAGCAGGAAGAGGGAGTATCAGACGATGGATAGCAGGGAAAAGAAGATAATGCCTGAAGTTTCTATCGTAATACCGGCATTCAATGAAGAAGAAAGCATCATGGAGCTTGTCAGAGAAATAACGGCTCATTTTGTGGATATCCCTCATGAGATCATCATTGTGGATGATGGAAGCACTGACAGTACGTGGAAGATAATCAGTCAGCTCTCCCGGGAGTATCCCGTTTCAGGCATAAGATTCAGCAGTAATCAGGGAAAAGCTGCTGCCCTCGCCGCAGGATTTCAGGAAGCAAGCGGGAAGTACGTGGCAACGCTCGATGCAGACCTGCAGGATGATCCATCTGAAATCACCGCAATGATTCAGCTCATGGAGAGAGAAAACTTCGATCTGGTCAGTGGATGGAAAAGAGATCGTAAGGACCCGGCTGGCAAGACTCTCCCTTCAAAACTTTTCAATTATACCGTAAGACTTACCACAGGGGTTAAGTTGCATGATTTCAACTGCGGGTTGAAAGTGTACACCAGAAATGTAGTGAAGAATATGGAACTATATGGAGAAATGCATCGCTATACTCCTGTACTTGCTGCCCAGCAAGGGTTTTCAGTGGGAGAGAAGGTGGTGCATCACCGACCCAGGAAATACGGAAAGACGAAATATGGGATGGCCAGGTTCTTCAGGGGCTTCTCCGATCTTCTGACAGTTCTATTCCTGCACAGGTACTCCTACAGACCACTGCATTTCTTCGGAGGGATAGGAACCTTTCTCGCATTCGTCGGATTTGGCATATCTGCTTATATGACAGTTCTGTGGTTCTCGGGTGAATCCATCGGAAGCAGACCACTCCTTTTACTTGGAGTGCTGCTTTTGGTGGTTGGATTCCAGTTCATTTCACTTGGGCTTCTTGGAGAAATGGTCCTGAAACTTTCCAGAAGGAAATCATTCTTAATATCAGAGAGAGCCGACTCCAACAGCGAGAAGAAATGAAGATAGCCTTTGCCGGACCCTTCCCCCCCTTCAGAGGGGGTATAGCCCAGTTTACAGCCAGGCTTTACGATACACTTACCGAATACTATCCAGAGCATACCTTCGTCCCGGTTTCGTTCAGCAGACTTTATCCATCCTTTCTTTTTCCCGGCACCTCACAGATGGAACCACCTGGAAACAAACAGCTTTCAAGAGCC
>DAOWAG010000036.1 GCA_030634715.1 Candidatus Aegiribacteria sp.
ATAATATGAAAACCGCACTGGAGAAGATTATGCCTGTGAATCCAGCGACAGTTATAGCAAGAGAAATTCTCGCACTGTCTGAGGCGAGTTGATTCGATGCTTAACCATATACATTTGATTGGTATTTGCGGCAGCGGGATGAGTGCTCTGGCGCTCTGGTACAGAAGCAGGGGGTATATCGTTACTGGATGCGACAGGGAGCCCGATGAGACCCGTTCCGAACTCGCAGCAAAGGGGATACAGGTATTTGAGGGACACAGTCCTGATCATATTAAAGATGCGGAAGAGGTTGTATTCAGCGCTGCCATTCCGCCTGATCATCCTGAGATAGTCCAATCACTGGAGAATGGTCTAAAAGTTCTCAGGCGGAGTGAAGCACTCGCTGATCTTGCAAACGATGCAACTCTGCTCGCTGTTGCTGGTGCTCATGGAAAAACAACTACCACCGCCATGACCGGGTGGATATTACAGGAGACAGACAATAATCCAACTGTAATGCTTGGAGGAAGGATTTCGGAATGGAATGGCAATTTCCGCTCCGGTTCTGATCTGACAGTAGTTGAAGCGGATGAATATGACAGAGCATTCCTTCGCCTTCGTCCCATTTCTGCTGCAGTTACATCTTTTGCCATTGAACATCTTGAATGCTATGGCACTCCTGAAGCTTTGTCAGTCGCATTCGGAATATTTCTTGAAATGACTCGTCCGGGCGGAACAGTAATTGTCCCTTATAAGCAAAGAAATCTTGCCCTGTGGGCAGAAAGGATTGGGCGCCGGAGAATCACAACAGGAGTTTCGGGTGATGTTTTCTGCAAACGTATCAGGACCGGTTCGTGGGAACAGGAATATCAGGTTGGTGATATCACCGGAATACTCCCACTTCCAGGTGAGTATAATCTGCGCAATGCGGAAACAGCTATTGCTCTTGCTTCCACCGTTGGAGTGGACTTTGCTGACTCTGTCAGGGCTCTCAGTAATTTCCCCGGCGTATCCCGGCGGATGGAGAATATTGGAGAATTCGGATCAGCGATTGTACTTTCTGATTATGCACATCATCATGATGAGATAAGCGCAGCTCTTCAGGGAGTATCTCAGATTTCAAATGGAAAAATCTGTGTTGTGTTTCAACCTCATCTCTATTCAAGAACTGCTGCGCATGCCGAGGAGATGGGGCATGCTCTCTCATCGGCTGACTGGAATCTGATACTCCCTATTTATCCAGCGAGAGAACAGCCGATTGAGGGTGTAGACAGTTCTCTCATAGTTGACGCCGTCAGAAGAGCTGGCGGAGTCTGTAATGAGTGCCTTCAGGAAGAATTGAGTACAACACTTTCAGGCATGCACGCTGATGTGATTGTTTTCATGGGTGCTGGAAGTGTGGATCAATACGCGAGAAGAATTGTCAGAGGTGGGAAATGATCATCCCTCGAAGAAGAATCATATGGATACTACTCTTATCCGGTTTTGTCGCGTTCGCGCTTGCGATGGCTTATAGATGGTTTGAAAGAGGAGGAGTATTTGACCTTGATGTAGTTCGAATACGAGGAATACGACAGGCTGATTCAGCTGCAGTGAGCTCTGCTGTTGAACCTCTGTTCGGCACATCTATATGGCAGATCAATCTTAAAGAGGTTCGGGATCGTCTGGAGGATATTCCTGGAATTGATGCTGCGGCGGTCAGTCGTGAACTGTTCACAGGGATTATTCTGCGGATAGAACTGGCTGAACCTGTATTTGCTGTCAGCGATTCCAGTGGTTCGATAGCGATCTCACTATCTGGAGAACGTCTTCCAACTAATTTCCTGACGGATACGATTCCTGTTGTTGATGCTCTAGAGATTATGAACATTTCAGTTTGCGCCAGTCTTGCGGAATGGTTCGAGACCGTAGAATTTGAACATGACAATCTTGTATTCCGGTATTCTGACAAGGGTTTATCGGTATTCATGAGCGAATACTGTGAGATTCTCCTTGGAATTGATAATCTCGCCGGGAGATGGAGGGACTATTGTCTTCTTGAAGCATCTATATCTGATCTTGGTTACTGGGAGCAGGTTGATATGAGATATTTTGATCAAGCCATTCTAAGGAGAAATACACAGGGAAGTGCAGATTCCGGAGAAGAATCATGAATCAAAATATCCTTGCGGGATTGGATATAGGAAGCGAAAAAGTAACTTGCATAGTTGCTGAAGTCGATGATCAGGGAATTCTTCACATCACCGGTGCAGGTCAGGCGCAGACAGGAGGTAGTGTCCGCTCAGGGTTAATTGTGGATCTTCAGGGTGCAGCTGATGCAGCTTCAATTGCCATGGAGGAAGCCGAGTCGCTTTCCGGATGGGAGATATCAGACACTGCTGTGTCGATCAGCGGTACTCATGTCAGAGGGCTGCACGGCAGGGGAACAGTGAATGTCGAAAGAGAAGGAGATCTCAGCTCAGGTGAAATAACCTGGACGGATATTGAAGATGCTCTGGAGACTGCACATCTGATTAAGCTTCCTCGCGAATCGATTGTACTCCGAACTGTGAAGTGCGGATATTCAATTGATGGATTTGAAAGATTGTCAAAACCACCCGTTGGTCTTCGCGCAGACAGGCTTACAGCTGATATATACATGGTCACCGCAGACAGATCAGCAATTCAGAATATTGAGCAGGTTATACACAACACAGGTCGTAAAATCACCGGTATCTTTCCCGCTGCATCAGCAGGAGCTAGAGCAGTGCTAACCAGAGATGAGATGGAGATCGGCGTGGCTTTTGCTGATATCGGAGCCAGCACTACGGATATTGCTGTATTCTATTCCGGCACACTTGCTCATCTTACGGTTATTCCCGTAGGTGGCGAAGCGATAACCAGGGATCTTCAGCAACTACGCATTCCGCATTCGGAGGCTGAAAGATTGAAGAAGGATTATTCAAATGTTTCCGGCAAAGAAATACATGGTGAGAGAAGCATTACAGCCAGTACTTTCGGCGGGAGAAACTCCATATCCATATCATCCGAGATGATCTCGGGAATAGCCTCCAGAAGGATAAGCGAATTGATGGAAGAGATTATGAATGAAATCAACAGGGCTGGAATACAGCAAACTGATATCCCTGCTGGAATTGTACTGACAGGTGGCACATCACACCTTATGGGGATAACCAGAGCAGCTTCGAGAATTACCGGGCTTCCTGCGGAGATTGGAACATCTATAGGTCTGAATATGGCCTCACCTCTTGCAGAGACACCCGAATTCGCAGCCGCGGTCGGGTTGGTTCTTCTGTCTCGAGAAGAGAAGAGTGAATATGGGGATAGGCAATGGTCTAATCCTCTTGAAAATGCAATTATTCGCATAAAAGGATTATTCAATAGATTGAGATAATAAACATTAAGGAGGAATGATGATACCTCAGGAACAAGGACCTCGACTTCAGATCGTTGATGTGACCGAGGAATATCGCGGGAAGCCCAAAATAACAGTTGCAGGAATTGGAGGGTGTGGCTGTAATGCAATTGATCGTATGCTGGGTAGTAACATAGTCGGCGTAGAGTATATAGCCATGAACACTGATCTACAGGCTCTTAACACCTGCAAGGCTGATCTGACTGTTCAGCTGGGGCTCAAGCTAACCGGTGGTCTTGGTGCTGGAGGAAACTGTGAAACTGGAGAGAGTTCTGCTGAAGAGAGCAGAAATGAGATAGAAGAAAACCTTCAGGACAGCAGCATGGTATTCATTACAGCCGGAATGGGCGGGGGAACAGGTACAGGAGCTGCTCCAGTCGTAGCTCGAATTGCCAGAGAACTCGGTGCAATAACTGTTGCTGTGATCACAAGACCATTCGAGATTGAGGGTTCAGTTAAAAAGCTAAGAGCTGAACAGGGAATATCCGCTCTCAAGAAAGAAGTAGATACTCTCATTGTGATTCCAAATGATAGTCTGCTCCGTGAAGCGGGTGAAGATGAGACACTGATCGATGCACTCGAAAGAGGTAATAAAACCCTGAAAGATGCTGTTGAGGGAATTGCCAACATCATCCTGTCACCCGGGTTGATGAATCTTGACTTCCAGGATATCAAGAAAGTAATTACAACTGGTGGTGGAGCTATGATGGGCACAGGATGCTGCAACGGAGAGCATAGAGCATCTGAAGCCGCTAGAAGAGCAATTTCAGATCCATTGCTTGAGAATGTTTCAATTGAGGGAGCGAAGTCACTTCTCGTGAGTGTACAGGCATCTTCAAGCATGAAATTTACGGAATTCCATGAAGCAGTGGAGATAGTAACAAAAGCCGTAGGACCCCAGGCGGATGTATCCCTTGGAACCAGTACAATCGAAGAGATGGAGGACAGGCTCAAGGTTACAGTTATTGCAACAGGGTTCGGGGAAGTGGAAGATAATGAGATAGAAGAGATGGATCTCAGATTACCTGAAAGACTTCAAGTAAATGCAGCGTCAGCATCCAGTGAACATAGCTCAATTCCGTTTACTCTTGGAGCAGTCAGAACGAGCCATAAGGAGGACAGAAAGAAACATCCACCATTTCTAAGACGCTAGCGTAGATGGTTTGATAAAGATAATATGCATGATAACAACCATATAACCTATTTATCTAACACTATGTTATTAGTTTCCCTATATTACCCTCATCCATGAATGGAGGGTAATACATATGAGCCGAAAACCTGCAGCCGAGCACTACGAAGAGAATCGACGCAGGATACTTAAGAAAGAAACATGTCGTCAGTCTATATCAGAGCATGGAATATTTGAAATAATATTGGCTTCTCCGAGGGAATACAGTTATGCAATGTCCTCTCTTGGTTTTCAGAGTGTGTATCAGCAACTGGTTTCCTGGCCGGAAACCTGTTGTGAGAGAACATATTTTCCATCCCTTGATGAATACCACTGGAGAAGCAGATATAATCACCCTGCGATAACACTCGAGACCGGAAAATCAATAAAGGAATGCGATCTGCTGGTTTTCACTACTTCAGAAGAAGATGACTATATCAAAATATTGCAGATGATGAGTCTCGCTGACATCGAACTAAGAGCCGAGAACAGAACAGATAAATGGCCGCTTGTAATAGCAAGCGGGATTTCCGTCACTGCAAATCCGATGCCACTTTCACTATTCATGGATGCTTTCGTCATTGGGGAGACCGAACCTTCCCTGGGTCCGGTCCTGGATACAATAAAGAGTCTTGGCGCACAGGGAGCCTCAAAGAAAAAACTGCTTAGAAGGCTTGCAACATTGCCTGGAATGTATATTCCATCAGTTCATGAAATTCCCGGCAAGGTAAATTCGATCATGCGTCAGTGGGCTGGATCTGAAGGAATGGGCTCAATATCCTGTATAACATCATCTGAAACCGCGCGCGGTGAGACAATTATGTTGGAGATATCGCGCGGATGTCCATATAATTGTAAATTCTGTCAGTTAGGCTATGTCAGTCTTCCATACAGGGAATGCAAGCTGGAAGATATAGAGGAATCAATCAGAAACCTTCCGGATATCAACAGGTTAACCATTCTTGGAAGTTCACTCACGTCTCATCCTGATCTGCAGAAGATGATAAAGACGGGGGAGAAGAAATATTCAAATGTGCTGCTTGATTCTAATGGAACAGAGGAACTGAGTCGGAGTTTCTCTGAAAACGCATTCATCCTGTCACCAGAGGCAGGTACAGATACTCTGAGAAAAGTTATTGGAAAGAAACTCAGCAACGAGATGATGTTCGAGTCTGTTGAGAAGCATTCTGATAAAAAGGTGAAACGCATCATTATCTATTTCATGATAGGGCTTCCATTTGAGATAGATAGTGACAGAAAGGGTATTCTGGATTTCGTATCAGAAGTCAGGAAAAGAACGTCTCTGCCGATACATGTCAGTGTAAAACCATTTATTCCGAAACCATGGACTGCATTCCAATGGTCTGCAATGGCAAATCCCTCGGATCTGAGGGACTGGATCAAAGAACTGGAAATCGGGTTTAAACGTCTTAAGAAGGTTTCTTTTAAATCTGAAGAACCCAGAGAGACTCATGTAAGGGCATTGCTCGCAAGAGGAGATCACAGAACCAGTTATGCACTGGAAGAGAGACTTTCTGGAGTAGGCTGGAACACCGCATTCAAGCGAGCAGATATCAGTATCAGATGGGTACTTGAAGAGCTGGATACTGAGATTCCATTCGAGTGGGATTTCCTTAACATGGGATTTGGTCATACCAGGCTGGCCAGGGAATATCATTCATCATTCACAGCTCATCAGAATCGAATAAAAGCGTTTGAGAAGGATGCTGAAGATGCTGAGACTGAGAGTTAATAATTCTGATCAATGAAGAAAGCGGGAATCGCGTGATTCCCGCTTCAAAAAGATTATAGCAATAATCAGACCTTTTGTACTTTACCGGACTTCAGGCAAGTCGTACATACCTTAACTTTCTTGGGTTTTCCATTCACAAGAATTCTTGCACTCTGAAGATTTGGCTTCCAAACATGCTTTGTATGCCTGTTTGAATGACTGACACGATTACCTACTGAAGGTCCTTTGCCACAAATTTCACATTTCCAGGACATTTGTTTCTCCTAATATTAATAATTTCAATTTGAAGCAATTCAATAACCCAATTCTGTCTATTTGGCAAGTCCGGGAATGGACAGCCGGGGTTGACAGATATGATAATATAGTCATAATTTATATGAAATCCGGAAATGGGGGCGACAGGTCTCGACGGGTTCAGAAGAGGTTCATCGATTGCATGTCGAGGTGCCGCTACCTCGTAAAACTGGCGGATAGATACAACTGCCGCATAATTTACGGCACGCTGCTCCGTAAACAGGAGTAGCCGTCCCCCCCGGGATTGTCTTCCGATCGGGGGTAGGGCGTAAGAAGGAAGGCTGGCTGTGAAGCCCCGCTTTCAGACGTAAGCAGCGAGATTAAATGAAAGCTAGTCCGATAAGGCCGACCGGAGCCAAATCAGGATGAAATTAATCCGGCCTAAACATGTAGACCCGATGAATCCCTGTTCTCGGACGCGGGTTCGAATCCCGCCGCCTCCACCATCCATTTTATCCAGCGAAAAATCCGGAAGAGTTCGAATCCCGTCAGGGGTACCATAATTCCGAGTGCATCTTGACTAGCTTATTTTAACTCTCGAATAAATGTTGATAGATGCACTAAATTTCTGTTATTGACATGCATAAGAGATATCCATATCTAAATAACTAAGAATAAACAACCATGAGGGTCCGGTAGGTGGGCTACCTGATACACGTTGCTTTCATTAAAACAGACGTACAAGCAATTACATTCTCCTTCCGGGTCTAATGGATAGGATGAGAGGGAGGAGGACTAGATATGCGTTTGTTACTGCCGATCGTGATATCATGTTTGATAGTTGTTGTGCCTTCGTATGCGCAGGTGAACGGTTACGAAGAGGATATCCAGGGCATCTCTGTGATTCATGTCTGGGGAACCGATTCCGAGATGGGCTATGCTCTGGGATACTTGGATGGAGACCGGGCCAAGTACGCTCTTGAGGAAAAGATGATTCCTGATCTTGGGGGTCCTGCAGGCTGGCAGATCTTCAGAGATACATTTGACCAGTATTTCACAGTTCCTCAGCGGATAGTGGATATGGCTGATGGCATAATTGAAGGTTTTGGTGACAGACCGGACAGCATCCTTTATTCCGATGTTCTTGGAAGGAACTTCGATACCACTGACATATATGTATGCCATTCCGTTTTCGATCTAGCAGCTATTCTCTACATCGACTTAGATATCGCCTGCACGAGTTTCTCAGCATGGGACAGTGCAACTGAATCCGATCCGGAGCTTCTGGGCGCACCCGTTTTGGTCCACAATAACGACGGTGGCTACGATTCCGTTTTGATAGAGGTTCCTTCGATTATCACTCTTGATCCCAGCGAGGGGAATCAGACTGTACTTTATGGGTGGACCTTGGCTCTGGGTTGCACTAATGGCATGAATGAACATGGGTTATGTCTCACGGAAAACGCTGGCAATCACGAGGATGTGACCCAATTCAGTCCTGCATTCGTGCCAACCGATTATGCAAACACCCTAGGCCTGCTTGAAGACGACTTCAACGGTTCAGGTTCAAACGATCTGGAAGACCTGCTGGCAGCCGTAACTAACTGGAACAGGTCCGCCTCTATGATTGTTCATACTGCCGGTCCACGGGAATTATCATATCTGGGCGAGCCTTCGATTGTAGTGGAGATCAACAATGCTGAAGGCCACGAGTTCAGATATGCTGATAACGATTCGATCCTGGCTCCGGACCATCTTGCAGCAACCCACCATCCTAGGCCTCTGTACCCCCCTGTGTATTGCGGGAGATCCTCACTGTTGCAGGATTCCATATCCGCTGACCCGCAGATGACCCTTGATAGATTCTGGGATTTCATGGGATATTGCAATCAAGGTGGCTACACTTTTATGACGATC
>DAOWAG010000350.1 GCA_030634715.1 Candidatus Aegiribacteria sp.
ATGGAGATCTTGGAATCCTGCAGAAGGGCGATGTCGCCCTTGTACTTTCGAAGAGTGGAGAAACAAAGGAAATAGCTCTGCTTCTGCCATGTTTCGCACACCTGGATATTCCTGTTGTAGCGATTACTTCCGCCAGTAACTCATCACTCCACCGCGCAGCAACAGTTGTTCTTCCGCTTCCCGAACTTCAGGAAGCCTGTCCTCACAATCTGGCTCCTACTGCAAGCACAACGGCTACAATGGCGCTAGGTGATGCTCTTGCCATGGCGCTTTTACGTCAGAAGAATTTCTCACCGGATGATTTCGCTCTGGTTCATCCAGGAGGAATGCTTGGCAGGAAATTACTCACTCGCGTAAGTGACCTGATGGACAGTGATTCCCTTCCAGAGATTTCCGAATCAGCGCCGCTCACCGAAGCAGTTGCCCTGATGACAGCCCACAGGGGAGTGTGCTATTCAACCGGTAAAGATGGTAAATTGACTGGTATCTTCGTATATGGTGACCTTGGAAGACTGATGAAGAACCGAGAGAATATCCTTGATCTTCAGCTCGGAGATGTCCTGATAAGAAAACCTGTCACATGTAATGAAAACGAGCTTGCTTCAATCGCGGTTTCCAGAATGGAAGAACATGGAATCACAAGCCTTGTCGCCATAAATGCTGAAGGCAGACCAATTGGTATTCTCTACCTGCATGATGCCCTTCAGGCTGGCATGAAATAATTCATTCAATGAAATCACGACTTCCTTTCCGTCATTTGAGGCACTCCCTGGAGCTGCCCCTCGCGAAGCTGATTGTTTTTATCGCTTCGGTTCTACCAAGAAGCCTGATCTGGATTATAGCCGGTTTGCTGGGGTTTCTCGCGTCCCTGGTTCCTGGGAAGTCCTCGAGAGTATTCAGAATAAACAGAAGGCACATTATGAAACCCTGCGGTTTGAGCGTACGTCTGAGTACGGTGTATCGGAATCTCATTGCAGGGATGCTGGATTTCTTTCATCTGTCTGGAAAATCAGATGAAGAATTTAATAAAGCAGTGGAAGTTCATGGCGCCTGGAATATGGAAATGGCACTGTCCTCCGGCAAAGGAGTCATCGCAATAACAGCTCACTATTCAGCATGGGAATTGATACCGCGAGCAGTAAAGCTGCTTGGTCATCGAGTGGGTGTTGTCTCACGGAAACTGGCTCACAGGGAAACATCGGAATACTTCGATAGTCTCAGAGAAAAGCATGATGTCGCTCTTGTTGACAGGAGCAGCAGTATTGTGAAGCTCATGCATGTGTTGCGCGAGAATACCGCAGTTGGTATTTTGATAGATCAGGATACAATGGGAGTGGAAAGTGAATTTGTTGATTTCCTTGGGCTTCCGGCGAGAACACCGGTCGGCCCGGCTCAACTGGCGATAAGATTCGGAATTCCTGTTCTGACTCTTCACATTGCCAGGAAGAGAAACGGAAGATATATCCTTACTATCGATGAACCCGTGGCACTTTCAGATTATTCCGGAGATAACGGGTATCTTGAACTTACAGCTGATCTTACAGGAAGGATTGAGGAGTGGATACGTGAAGACCCGCAGCAGTGGATCTGGATTCATGAACGTTGGGCTCGTCGTCCTGGCTGGGCTCCTGGCTTGCGGTAATCCTGCTCCAGTGGAAATGGATCCTGACCGGGAGCCAATCCAGAATGTGGAGAATTTCTCTCTTGTTCAATCGCTTGAGGGGAATCGATCCTGGCGTCTGGTAAGTGATGAAGCATTTTACACAGAGGGTGACAGTATTCTTCTGCTCAACAGTGTTCATCTGACTTTTTTTGAGGATGATATTCCTGGCACCATTCTGACCGGTGATTCCGGGCGCGTTGAACTGCAATCGGGACTGATGAGAATCTGGGGTCATGTGAATGCGCGGACAAATGATGACAGGCATCTTTTGACGGAAGAGATTATCTGGAATGATGAGATGGGTGTTTTCCATAGTGACTGTCTCGTGGTTCTGACTATTCCTGATTCGACCGGAGAAACAGTTCTTTCAGGAATGGGAGTCGATCTGGATG
>DAOWAG010000244.1 GCA_030634715.1 Candidatus Aegiribacteria sp.
GAAGGCAGCTGCTCCAGCGGGAATCGTGCTCGGAAACACCGGGCAGCCTGTTGGAATTGCCATACTGGATGATATTGTTGATTCACTGCTGGGAAAAGAAATACGTTCCACTTTTGAAACAGGGATCTCCAGGAGAATTGATTGGATTGATGGAAAAGCAGTCGCGAAGTAAATTCATCTGGATCGGTGATCATGACCCTCCGTTCAAGGGAGCTGTGATTAGTGATCAGGCTGATAATCATCCTGGATATTCCGCTGCTCTGGTTTCAGGCAGATATGATCCTTCTGAAGCTGCGGATCATATCAGAAAACAGCACGGAGTTGATATTCCCTGGTTTGCATTCACATCCGCGGAAAACGCTCAATCCTGGTTTGAAGCCGGAGCTACGGGATTCATTCCGCCTGACACTCCCCCTGATGTAATAGTCGCGACACTTGAAAGTATCTCCAGTCTTCTAGAAGCCGCCAGTACACGGAACCCCCTCTCCGGTCTTCCCGGAAACAGGACAATAGCCGCAAGGATAAGATCAGATGTTCTTGATGGATTATCAATGGCGGCATACCTGGATATTTCCGGATTCAAACCGTTCAACGACTACTATGGATTCACAAGAGGTGACGCTGTGCTCCGATCCCTTGCCGGTATTCTGACTGAAAATCTTCCGGATTTCTTTACCGGACACATTGGTGGCGACGATTTTATCTGTATTGGAGAAGGTGATAACTTCGTCACTTCTGTTCACCGGGCTGTGAAAGTATTCAACAGCAGAGCAGGAGGATTCTACAACAGCAGGGATCACGCTGCTGGAGGTATCGAAACTCTGGACAGGTCAGGTCAGTTCAGGTTCTATCCTGTAATGGACCTGACATTATCGCTGGTCTCAGGGAAAGGTTGTGGTGCGGTAGAGGAACTCACTCTAAAAGCCGGTCTTGAGAAGAAGAGAGTAAAGGGAGAAATACCTCCTGGAACTGTAACGCGAATCTTAAGTGAGTTGGATGACATACCTGATTACTCCAATTTCCGGGGATGGATCAGGAAAAATGACCCGGATATAGTCCAGATAAAAGCTCTGCTTGAGTCAGCCGGTATTCTGGGCGATAGGAAGATGACCGGCTGCCTGATCGAGATACTCCAGAGAGAGCCGGATCACCATATAAGGAAAAGTGCTGCAAGGGCACTCGGAAATGTCGCCGGACCGGATTCCGCAAAAGCTCTGATGGATGCTCTGAATGACAGAAGTGCGCATGTGAGAACCGCTGCGGCTACTGCTCTTCCATTCGTTCTTGGCAAAGAAGCAGGAGAAATACTGAAAAACTCTCTCAGTGATAAAAGCACATGGGTACGAAGGGCTGCCCTCAGGGGTCTCGGAATAAGCGGATGGCGGGATGCCGCAGATATTCTTGATCGTGAACTTAGAAAACCGAATAAGGGAGGATACTGGCTGAATCATCAGCAGGAACTCGCATCGACGCTGGAGGGCATCACTTTTCTTGGTGATCAGAAGCTGATTGACGCTGTTATTCACATTCTGCTGGAAAACCACGGAGTCAGTAAGGATATTATCTGGCGCACAATGCTGTCTCTGGGTGGAGAAAGATGCGTTGAGGAGATGCTTAAAGCCGCTGAGGATTGCAGATACCGCGAATATCTTCCATTTCTTAACTGTTTTGATATTCACTGTGTCTCGCACATTGCACTTAAGAAGCTAGAACAAGTTTTATCAGACCTTGATCTGAAGAAGAAAAGCGATCGCATATCCGTGCTTAGATTCCTCAAGAGGATACCAGATAAGGCCGTTCCCGCTATTTCAGAATGGCTGCTTGGATTGATTGACGTTCTGTTAAATCCTGATGAATTTGAGATACTTCTGGAAACCATGACAGCAAGGGGAGTATTTCCACGCGGGTATGATCTGGCAAGAATCGTAAACAGAACGATGCAGGGAAGACTGGAACTAACAACACAGGGAATTGTAGCGATGCTGAGATGGGCATTAACCGGAAAGTATTCTCTCTCTCGAACCTATCTTGAAAAACTTCTCCGTCATGATTCAAGAGAAATCAGAACCGCGGCCGCAAGAACGGTTGTTCACCTTGCATACAAGGGGAGAGATGAATTGACCACAGATACAGAATGATCGTCAGTTTGATCATTGAGCGGATTGATTCACAATACATGCATATTGCGTTGAGTGAATTATTAGATTATTCTTACGCAATGTATATGAATTATTAACTAAGAGAGGAGTGCTTGTGAAATATCTTTTTGTTCTTTTCTGTTTTACAGCTCTTGCATTTACCGGATCCATCCATCCCGACCTTCAGGATCTGATGGATTCCTCGCATGACATTGAGCTTATTCCCGTATTCATCCTGGCTCAGGGTGAGCTTGATGCCGGATGGATCGATGCGGCAACAGTGGACATGACACGCTCGGAAAAACAGGAGTTTGTCGTTGATGCACTGAAGCAGATCGCTGAGACATCCCAGTACGGAATCATCGAGGAACTTGAGACATTTTCATCAAGTTCCGTTTCTGATATAGGATCACTCTGGCTGTCCAACGCTGTCTACTGCGAAGCCACTCCGGCAGTTATTCTTCAGATATCTTCTCGAGCCGATGTTTCTCTTATTGAGATGGCCGCGAGTGAGGATGCTGGACTGATTGAACCTGTCGAGGTTCGTCCTTCAACTCATGAAGAACTTGACAAAGCTATTACTTGGAGCGTTACTCAGATCAACGCTGATGATGTCTGGGCGCTCGGGTACGACGGTTCAGGTGTTATTGTCGCTGTTATCGATACAGGTACTGATTACAATCACCCCGATCTCCACAACAACATGTGGCATGACACAGGAGCTGGTTATCACTACGGGTATGATTTCTACGATGGAGACAACGATCCCATGGATGACTAC
>DAOWAG010000031.1 GCA_030634715.1 Candidatus Aegiribacteria sp.
ACGGTGATGGTGATATGGATATACTTGGAGCTGCCATTAATGTAGACCAGATATCATGGTGGGAAAACCTGGATGAATCCGGTACAAACTGGGCCAAACATATCATAACCAGCAGTTTTGATGGTGCTCATTCCGTTTGTGCAGCTGATGTTGATAGTGATGGTGATATGGATGTAATTGTAGCTGCACGGCTTGCGCACGATATTTACTGGTGGGAAAATTTGAATGGTTCCGGTACGAGCTGGGAAGCTCATCCGGTTAACACACAATTTGCCGGTGCCTCGTCTATATTTGCAGCAGATATAAATGGTGATGGTGATATGGATATACTTGGAACTGCCATTTTCGATGACGATATCTTCTGGTGGGAAAATCTTAACGGTTCAGGTACGGACTGGGGCAAGATTAAGATCGATGAGAATTACGATGGAGCATCTGCAGCTTATGCGGCTGATATGGATGATGATGGTGATATGGATGTACTTGGAGCTGCATCAGGTGAGAATGATGTTTCATGGTGGGAAAATCTTAACGGTTCAGGTACAAGCTGGACTAGACATGAGATCGATGAGAATTTCGAGGGGGCATCTTCGGTATTTCCCGGAGATTTTAATAGTGATGGGATTATGGATGTACTCGGATCATCATCTTTGTCCAATTATGTCTCATGGTGGGGAGGGTTTGAAGCGACAGGTACACTGGAATCAAGTGTTCTGAATACTCTGGCTGTTCCTCTCTGGGGCTGGATTGACTGGACCTGTACTAACGAACCGGGAACTTCGGTTTCTTTTCAAGTCAGAGCTTCTGATGATCATACCAGCATGGGTGAATGGTCGGACGAAATAAATTCACCCGGCAACCTTGGAGGTATACTGTACAATGGTCTTCAGTATGTTCAGTATAGAGCCATTCTGACATCAGGTGATAACAGCATAACACCTACTCTTAATGATGTTACTATCTCATGGAATTTAGAAGGAATTGGCGAAGGTGATCCAACTGGATACAGTCTTCTACCATTTACCCCAAACCCGATGCAGAGTAGTGTTCTAATAGGCTATACCGTACCAGGTGAATCTATTGTGCATCTATCGATTTACGATGTTTCCGGTCGGTTGGTTAATCAGATTGAATCAGTGGATAGCCATGCAGGTTATAATCAGGTAGCTATTCCTGAACTTGATTCAGGTCTGTATTTCTGCCGGATGACATCTGGAGACTTTACTGAAACGCAACAGTTTGTCGTAATTCAGTAGAGGATCTACTTTTCTGTTCGATTAATGAAGAGAATGGGAGCCAGCGTTTGACTGGCTCCCTTCTTGATTTCCGATAATTGGAACAACACTTTTCGATGGTTATGATAACCATGCTAAATAAACTGATAGGATCAGGGTAATTATATTCTTCACGCTTCTCTCCGAACGAGCGTCAGACCGTCGCTGACAGGAATCATTGAGACGTCCACCCTGTCGTCAACGTAAATCCTTCTGTTCAGCTCGCGGATGGCTACTGTTCCAGGATCATCAGATTGAGGATCGATAACACTTCCATGTCTCAGAACGTTGTCCAGAGCGATGAGACCCCCCGGTTTTATCAATTGCATGCATTGCTCGAAGTAGGTTCCGTAATCCTCTTTGTTGGCGTCTATAAAGGCAAAATCGAAAGTATTACCGAGACCTGCTTCAATGAGTGAGTTAAGAGTATCTTCAGCGGGAGCAATCCTGAGGTCTATCTTGTGATCAACAGATGCCTTAATCCAGTATTTTTCAGCTATATCCGTCCACTCTCTATTCACATCGCATGCGATAATAAGACCGTCTTCCGGAAGCCCCATAGCTGTCCAGAGTGTGCTGTATCCGGTAAAGACACCTATTTCCAGTGTCTTCTTCGCATTGATCAACCTGATGAGCATGTACATGAGTTGTCCCTGCTCCGGGGATATCTGCATGATGGAGTTTTCCATAAGAGCGGTTTCTTCTCGAAGATTTTTCAGAATTAGGGTTTCTCTTACGGATACTGAGAGCATGTATTCGCGGATATCATCCGGCATTCCCAATGTAGAAGTAGACATTATGCCCTTCTCTCAATTATTCGGCAGCAGCAATTATTACTAACCGAGAAGCTTCGGAATCGTATGGTTTACCATGAATATTGCCATAAATATGCTGCACTGAAAAACCGGCTGCCTGAAGCATGTTTTCCAGCTCAGCGGCGCTGTACAGCCAGTGTGAGAATTTCCATCTATTTTTTACTCTGTCATTTTCGATGATCAGCCATTCATTATGGATTTTTTTCCAACCATCCTCAATTCTGTGCTTCTGAACTAAAAGAGTCCCATCCTCCAGCTCATCTGACGATATGGGGCTGAAAATTGATGCGAGAACCTCTTTGCCCATTAGTTCAAGGATGAGTTTTCCACCCTGTCTGAGAGATATTCTAATATTATGGAGAACTTTCATATTATCGCTGTGTTTCTCGAAGTATCCGAAGGACGTGAACATACAGAGAGTGAGGTCATAAGATTCAGGTCGAACAAAATTGCGCATATCCTCAGGAACCCACTCTATATTAAAACCTTCCAGAGAGGATCTTCTTTTCGCAATTTCCAGCAGGTATTCTGATCTATCGACACCTGTAATGGTAAAACCGCGTCTTGCCATCGCTATAGAGAATCGCCCTGGACCACAGCAGAGATCAAGAACATCTCCCTCTGTAATGCCCGTAAGCTCTATAAGGGAATCAGTGTCTTCCTCAGCATTTTCCATTCGTGAAGCAGGGAACATGAATGGGTATGAATCACTCCAGAAAGTATCATCTTCGAACCATTCCATTACATTGTCCTCTCAAACATCACGGATTGCATCGTCTGCAGAAGTTACATATCCCGGTTATCCTGATGGCGTTGCGGCATCGTCAAGATCTGAGAAACCGCTGACAGGGATGAATTCTGTGTGAATCTGAGATATGCAAAGATTGCATAGAAGCAAGAATATCATTAAAGGAACCTTCCCGCAGATACAATCCTGTTCGCGTAGTATTCCTTGGAGAGGGATTCCCTTACAACTCCCCTGCTGCTGGACGCATGTACAAAGAATCCGTTTCCGATGAAAATTCCGACATGTGAGATACCGGAACCTTCTGTATTAAAAAATAACAGATCGCCGAATTTGAGATCCGTGGGGTTAATGTTTTCTGCTTGCGCGGCCTGCTGACTGGCTGTTCTCGGTATTTCGATATTCACAGCTCTGTAAACCAGCTGAGTGAATGCTGAACAGTCCACACCGGATTTGCTGTTACCTCCGTATTGATAGGGAGTACCGATCCATGAATTGATTTCATTCATCATTTTATTGGCAGTTGATGATCTCGGACCACTTCCCGTGGATGCGATTTCAGCCCAGGAGCCACCTGTACATTGTACTCCATCACCACGGTATACTGGAATCGTTCTGCAACCTAAAAGAGCAAGAACAATGAGCAAAAAGAAGGTAATATGGTTATTCTTCATAGCTTTATCTTAATAATAGTGTCTCTTGGTGGCTGTTTCTGTTCGGGACAGTCAAGAGTGTAGTGAAGACCCCGGCTTTCTCTCCTTCTCAATGCCGATCTGACTATCGCTCTGCCAACTGAGCAGATGTTCCTCAATTCAAGAAGTTCCACAGTTGGAAGAAGAGACCAGTAATCCTGTTCGATTTCGTCTGCCAGGACATCAATTATTCTCAGGGCTCTATGAAGTTTTCTGTCTGACCTGACGATGCTTACATAATCCCACATGACGTTTCTCAGAGCTGCCCACGCATAATCAACGAGGACGTTTTCCTTTAATGGTTCAGCGCGTCCGTAAGTCCAGTCTCTGGCTGAGAATCTATCCGGTTTCAATACAGTGTCAGGGATTGAATCAGCTGCTTTTAATCCCATTACGCCTGCTTCAAGCAAACTGTTGCTGCCAAGACGATTGGCGCCGTGAAAGCCGGTACAGGAAACCTCTCCAATAGCTCTCAGGCCATTCATAGCGGTAGTGCCATCGATAGCCGCGTCTATCCCGCCAACACAATAGTGTGCTGCCGGAACGACAGGTATTGGTTCCAGCCATGGAACAATACCGACTGAAGTGACACCTTCAGTTATTTCAGGGAATGATTCTTCCAGTCTTTTCCGACCAAGGTGGGTGGCATCAAGCAGAACATGATTATTTCCAAGTCGTTTCATTTCTGAGTCAATGGCCCGTGCTACAACATCTCTTGGCGCAAGCTCCATCCTCTCTGCATCGTAGTTTTCCATGAATCTCTCACCATCGAGATTAAGCAATCTAGCGCCCTCTCCCCTGAGAGCTTCAGTTATCAGGAAATTTCTTTTATCAGGATGAAACAGACAGGTTGGATGAAACTGGTAGAATTCCATGTTTCGAATCGGAAGTCCGGCTCTGCAAGCCATCGCTATGCCGTCTCCGGTGGCCGAATCCTGATTTGAAGTGTATTTGTAAACTTTACCGGCTCCTCCTGTCGCTATGATGGTTTCACCTGCAAGCACAGTTGAAATTAGACCATCGTGAAGGATGTGAGCGCCGAGACATCTGTCTACGGCATTTTCAACCAGATCAGGCATCTCTCTGGAAGCGGTAAGAAGATTAACAGCAAAAGCGGGTTGCAGTAATGAGATATTCTTTCTTTCTTTGCATCTGTCACAGAGTATTTCACTGATCATCCTGCCCGTTCTGTCTTTGTGGTGAAGGACGCGTCTGATACTGTGACCGCCTTCCATTCCCCCTTTGCCGGGATCGAAGGCTCCTTCAAGAACAGCACCCCATTCCGACAATTGATGTACAAGGCACGGACCGCTTTCAATAATATTGATAGCCACGTCTTCATCAACGAGACCTGCGCCTGCCAATACGGTATCTCTCAGATGAAGTTGAAAACTGTCATCTTCTGATATTGCTGCTGCAAGGCCACCCTGTGCAAGGTAAGTGTTTCCTGTGGGAATTGGAATCTTACTCACAAGAAGAATATCAAGCTCTTCAGGAAGAGCGAGTGCGCATGTCAGTCCCGCCATTCCAGCGCCAAGTATCAGTACATCAGTTCTGATTGTTCGATTCACGTGAGATATCCTATCCGTTTTGAAGCACTCTAAACCTTGCAATAGTGTTCTGAATGTCATCCAGAAGCTCAGGTATGTCTCCCTCAACCTCAAGATTCATGGTCTGAACCAATATATCTTCAGTATCAGGAATACCGGTCAGTTTCACGGCATCCTTTTCCGTAGTTATCAATGCTGCTGCCCGTTTTTTTTGCATAATTTCCTGCAACTGTTCTACATCATCTGATGAATAAACATAATGGTCAGGAAATGCCACAAGTTCCCTTAAAGTAAAACCAGCTTCTTCAAGAGAGTTTCGGAAGCTTTCAGGTTTTCCAATTCCGCAGAATGCAAGAACAGGAGCTTCAGGAATATCCGGCAGTCTTCTGCCAGATACAAGTCTGACACCTGTTGGCTGAATTCTGCTGAACTGCACAGATGCTTTCCAGTTGTAGTCTGAAACTCTCCTCTTTATCCACTCGGCTGACATTCCAGACGCTATCCGGTTTATCCAGATATGATCCGCTCTTGAAATGAATGATGGGAATTCCCTGAGAGTGCCGGAGGGGAGAATTCCACCCTGCCCAAACGGGTTTGAGAAATCAAGGACAATGAGTTCTATGTCTCTGTGAAGTTTCAGATGCTGGAATCCGTCATCAACTATAATGATATCCGGATTGTCCTCTCGAAAAGCTCTTATAGAAGCTTCAGTTTTGGACCTGCCTGCATAGACTCTGGCCTTTCCTAGGAGACTCTCCGCAAGAAGCAGAACTTCATCTGTAAATTCTTCTCTTACATCGGCATTGTCCAGTCTGACCCTGCACGCGGATTCCCTCTTCCCGAAATTCCTTGCGACAACCGCGACAGAATAACCCATCCCTGCGATTCTTCTTGCAAGCCAGATTGTGACAGACGTTTTACCTGTTCCGCCAACCTCGATATTACCGACGCTTATAACTGGAACGGGCAGTCTGAACTGTTTCCTGCCAGATTCATACCAAATTCTTCTAAGAGCTGCGATCGAACCGTATAACCAGCCGACAGGCATCAGCATCCATCCAAGCCAGGCATAATAGCCCTCTCGAGATGCTATTTTTCTGAATATTCTGTCAGGTCTCTTCATCATAGCGCTCCAGATGATTGATAACTCCTGATCTGAAAAGGAGTAACCCAAACTGATCATAAACCTCATTTCGAATCTTTGTTATAGAAGTTCGAACGAAATCCTTCCGTGGAGGATCAAGTTTCAGTTTCTCAAGTGCGATAGCTAACTCTTCATGTGATGCGATGATATAACCCGCTCCTGATGTAGATATTTCATTAATGAAAGCATCGAAATTTTCGTAATGTGGACCAACAATAGTGGGTACTCCCCTCATAAGGGGTTCAAGCACATTGTGCCCCCCGACAGGCACAAGGGTTCCCCCTACGAAAGCCGCTTTTCCGACACCATACAATCGAGACAGTACACCATGCAGATCAAGCAGAACACTGTCATATTCTTTTGTATCTCTTGTATTTACAATTTCTGTCCATCTGACGGGAGAGAAACCGTTGTTTTTCATTATAGCTGTTACTTCATCAATTCTCTCCAGGTGTCTTGGCGCTAGAACAGGGAAATATCCAGCTTTTCGAGAGGCTTTCAGAATGGTTTCTTCCTCACCCCTTCTGGTTGATCCAGCGACAAGAACAGGAAGGTCGGTTTGGAGCATATTATGCCATTCCAGAGGTGGGTCACCATGATCAGAGCAGGACTTTGAATCACCTGTTACTGTGATAGTATCAGGATTAGCGCCAAGTAACTCAAAGTATTCAGCATCTTTACTGCTACGCGCAAGGATACCTGAGAAACACTGGAGCATTCTTCTGAGCAATGGTTTGAATATGCGGTAACCCTTCAGGCTTCGTTTCGAGAGTCTGCCGTTGACAATCATGCATGGAATACTGGATTCAAGTGTTTCAAGGATAGTATTCGGCCAGATTTCAGTCTCTGTAATTATCAGAGCCCTTGGTTTTATTCGCCGGATGAATCTTTGTGTAAATAGCGGTGTATCAAGAGGGCTGAAACTGCCTGGAAGGTTCATCCTATCTATGAATAACCGTCCCGAAGGAGTGAAACAGGTAATCCAGACTGGAATCTTTCTTTCATCAAGGTAGGATATAAAGGGAAGAAGTCCGTTCAGTTCACCAAGAGATGAGCCATGAAGCCAGACAGGATTACTGTTATTTTCCGACACATAGCCCTGTCTTTCTTTTCTTTCCCTTGCTGATCTGAATTTAAGCGCCAGTATTACCGGTGTGTGAAGAATGTAACCAGCGGATCTTAAAATAAATCTGAGAAATCGAGCGGATGGAGATGTGAAAAGATCTGCAGAGCGAGTAACTCTTGAAAGCTCCCTCTCTATTCTGTCCAGCCAGATATCGGGATCATCCCCCCTTTTCATTGGTGAAAAAGGCCTTCCTTCAACAACACTTACCCGCGCAAAAGGCAGTGGAAGCAGAAAACTGTCCCAGGAGGAGAAATGCAGGGCAGGCCAGGCTGAAGTCCCCATTGGAACAACAAGTCTGCCACCCAACCTGGATATATGAGCAAGACCCGTCTTCACTTTTTCCGCAGGACCTCTTGGACCGTCCGGTGTAATTGCGCAGTCTAATCCATTCCTGAGTTTGCCGGCCATCTCCCCCAGTGCTCTCATACCTCCTCTGCTACTGGAACCCCGAACAGTTGAAAAACCCATCGAATGAAGAACATTTGTTACATACTCTCCATCCCTGTTCTGGCTCACAAGAACAGTGATACCCTCATTTCGGTGCGTATGAATCAACGGAAGCTGTCTTCCATGCCAGAATGCGAAGAATACGGCTCTACCCCGGATCTGTCCTGTTTGTATACCGAGTGTAGAAACATAGAACACTCGCCATGAGCTGCCTGTCAGCCTCATGAATATTCTTCCGCATACGCGGGAGAGCTTGATTAAATCAGGGAGTTTCATTTTTGATCTCATTGTAGAGGAGTCTGGCTGCCCTTTCCGCTCCACCTGGTTCACCAAGAGCATTGCGAACACATTCAAGATCTGACAGCGCTCTTTCTCTTGTTCTTGATTCGGACAGCAGAGGAATTATCAGTTCTGCGATACTTTCCGATGTAACATTATTCTGAATGAGCTCAGGCGCGACGTCTTTTTCTGAGACTATATTCGCCATACCTATTCTGTTCACGCCTCGTACAAGCATCTTTGCGAGGAAATACGTCAATCGCGATGTTCTGTAAGTAATGATGAATGGAATCCCCCAGAGTGCAGTCTCCAGAGTAGCAGTGCCGGAACATACAACTGCAGCAGAAGCATTTTGAAGTGAAGCGCTTATTGAATTAACAAGTGTTACTCCTGCGGTGTTTCGGGCGCGGTCATACAATTCTGATGGGACAGATTCTGTCACAGCTACAGAAGCGTTCCTGATAATGCCCCTGCTTTGAAGAATGGAATAAGCATCAAGCATCGTATCGAGGAGACTGTCAACTTCCTGTTCGCGGCTTCCAGGTAAAAAAGCCAGATGACCGGAAGATTCCGAATTCGTCGGTTCTGGGATTGAGTCAACCAGCGGATGACCAGCGCATACAGCCCTGACTCCGTGACGATTGTAGAATTCAACCTCGAATTCGAACAGAGTTATCATAAGGTCTACGCTCTCCCGGATCTTTCTAATCCTTCTTTTGCCCCATGCCCAGAGCTGTGGAGATATGTAATAGATGACCTTGAAACCCTTTTTCTTAGCCCATTGCGCCAGTGGTATATTAAAGCCTGGATAGTCAACCAGAAGAATCGCATCAGGATTTTCAGAGATGATAAGTGATTTCATCTCTTTTCTCAGACAGCGAAACCTGTTCAAAGATGACAGTACTTCCGCGAACCCCATTACTGAGTATTCTTCAAGATCGAACAACACATTTACACCTGTGCCCGAAAGAGTACTGCCTCCCAGACCGGAAGCTTCAATCGGAACTA
>DAOWAG010000003.1 GCA_030634715.1 Candidatus Aegiribacteria sp.
GGAAAATGGTGAGATCCGCTCGATCGGGCTTGTACTGCTTCGGTAGGATAGTTAAAGATTACAGATCATGAGAGAGTGAGAAAAAGTACAATGCGGGATAAGGTCAAGGAAGTGCTATCGAATGCGGAGTCTAAACAGATGGTACATGAAGCCTTCTCCGGAGGTTGTTTCAACAAGTGCTGGACGTTGATCGAGAAAGCGGACCGGTCGCCTGAAGATGTGGAAGACATGCTTCTTCTTGCGCAGGCCTCCCTGTGGCACTGGAAGCAACGCAATGATTGCACGCCAATGAACCTTTCCAGGATTCGATCAGATCATCTGTATATCGATCTACTGAAAAATCTTTCAGTACTTTTTCTCTTCCCCTGGAAGCAGGATTCTCCGCAAATTCTTCACCGAATAGAATAAACGCGCCTTATATTGTCATACTTTCATTCATACTAATACAATGGAACGCTGAAGCGCCTTCTTTTCGTTATCGAGTTATCAACAGCGCACAATCCGACGAGTCCGAAATCTACAGCAATACCTACTCGTTTGTCTTTGGCAATAGTGTTCCATGCTCTTTTCATTCCTTCAGACCACGTAATATCATCGAAAACAAGAAGTGCTGTTTCGCCAAGAAAGGGAAGTATCTGTTCAAAGTATGCCAGCGTTGCATGCTCATCGTGGTGACCGTCAACAAAAACGAAGTCAACCGGTCGCCGGGTTGTAAGGACATCGGCAAGTGTGTCCTGAAAGTTCCCAGCTACTATTTCCACGGAATCGAGGCCGAGTTTCTGGAAGTTATTTCTGGCAATGTGTGCGAGTGAAGCTGCTCCCTCTAGAGATACAAGGGATCCACGTCCGTTCAGGGTCAACGCTGCAGCCTGGTAGGCTGCCGACAGACCAACTGCTGTTCCCATTTCGATGCACGAATTCGGCTGGATGGTTCGAATGAGTTTGAACAATAACAAGCACCAGAAGGAAGACATGCTCGCTACCTGGCTAATATGGCCAAGTGTATCTGTCACTTCAACACCCGCTCGCATTTCATCCAGTTTCAGATTCGTGTCCTTATTTCTAGCCCCATAGTCCGCACGTGTAATTTGCTTGGTAGATGAATTCATCTCAGTGCGGAGATGCTCTATACGGTCGACCCAGTTTTCTTCTTCAAACGTTAGAGAGTGCTTCAATGCTGCTCTGATACTACTCTGGATAGAGCATGAAATGCGATTTCCATCATGGCTCATACGGTAGAGATTCCACGAGCGTTCGAATATGCGGTGAAACTTACGAACTGCTTTAGCGATGCAGGACAAGAAAACCTCCTGTTTACTTCGGTGTAAAATCGTACACCTTACAGTGTGTGACAATAATTCTACTGTAGCAGAATAATTATATTTACAATTAACATGTAAGATAATATTAGTTGAATGAAAAATAGCCAAGATTGAGTATCTGGACATGAAGAGGAAGATTGCTGGCTACGGAATATTGTTACTCAACGGGGCTGTCCATGCTTCGATAAGATCATCGGTGTATCGATCTACGGAGAAATCTTTCAGCACTTTTTCTCTTCCGCGTGAAGCAAGATCTTCTGCCAGATCGGGATCAGTGAGCAGTTTCTCGATAGCGTCCGCAAGTTCTTCATGATTTCCAGGTGTGGTTAGCAGGCCATTTACGCCATCTTCGATCAGCTCCGGTATTCCGGTAAGTTTTGTGGAAATTGCTGGCACACCTATTCCCATTGCTTCCATGAGAGCAACCGGAATCCCATCCATGTCCCCGTTTGGAGCTTCTACGGATGGAAGTACAAAGAGGGTTGCCGATGAAACCGCTTCCAGAACTTGTTTTGAGGACATCAGACCTCTGAATTCCACAATTTTATCGAGTCCGCACTCTTTCACCGCTTTTCTGAAGTGTTCCAGCCGGTCTCCTGCCTGATCGGTTCCAGCAATAATGCACCTGAATCTGATGTATCTCGATTGGAGTGTTTTACATGCTTGAAGAAGCACATCTACACCTTTTTTAGGCACAAGTCCACTTGCGACGCACATTACGGTCGGCATATCCGAACTGGATTTTTCTCGTCCGGGAAGGGACTTCGATTCCAGCCCAAGATGAGTGATTTTCATTTTATTATCAAAAGTCCCTCCAAAGCGCTTCAGGAGAAAAGCCCTGTTGAAGTGTGAGATCGTGAATACTATCTGCGCGTTCTTCAGGAGTTTAGCAAGTCTTTCATCGCTCTCAGGTACAAAAATGTCCTGGGCATGGGTTGTAACGGTAAATGGTATATCCAGAAGTGTTCCCGCCCACATGGCAATATGTGCAGCATCCTTCGCGAAGTGAGTATGAAGCAGGTCTGGTTTCTCAATGAGTGCGTTCCGGGCATATGCGGCCCCCGCAAGAAAGTATCTGAATGTACCTGATATAAGGGCTTTGAAAGCATAGTGTGTGAACCTGAACGGCATTCTCAGAAAAAGCGGAAAAACCTTTTTTAATGATTCCCTTGCGAGCTGCAGGAATGGAAGTGTGCACCAGTGCAGCGGTAGATCCCTTGAAATGGGAATAACCGGATGCTTTGATCCATCCTCCGACAGAACTTTATCCCAGAGATTGGAGTCTGGTGAACCGGGAGGCAGATGGATGCTTATTGAAATGCCCTTATCCGCGAGAGCTGCTGTCTCCCTGGCAACATACGTGGGCAGGAAATCAAGCAGATATGTAATGTTCATATTTCTATTCCCTATCTCCGGAGACTATTCCATCCAGAAATGCTCCGAAGCGCTTCATGATGTTTCTGGCGTTGAATATCTCCTCCATATCTTCCCGTCTGCGCAATCCATGAAGGTCGCCTTTTTTCCAGTCATTGAAAATCTCTTCCAGAGTTTCCGCGAATCCTTCTGGAGAAGGTTTCGCCACATAACCAGCTTCAAGAGTTCGAACGTAATTCGTCATGTCGCCTTCAGGCGCAATCGCGAGTATCGGTTTCCCGATTCTGAGGTATTCAGCAAGTTTGGATGAGTTCTTGAGTTCCGAACCCGGAATGTCACAGAGACTTACCAGAAGAACATCCGATTCAATCTGGCATCTGGGTACATCCCTGAATGGAACAGTATCAATCAATTCAAGGTTTGAAGAAAGCTCAATTGTCTTCAGAAGATCGTAGTGCTCAGACTCCTGTTTACCGATAAGTCTGACTTTAACAGGAGCATCCGGATGCCTGTCAAGGAAAAGGCGGAGTCCCCTGTAGATATTCACGGGGGACTGCTCGCCGAAAAAATTACCGGTGCACGTAATGAGCAAAGAATCCCGTGCGATGGGATTGCCCTTTTCGGGGAGTTCCTGCTCAGGGTCGTAACCGTTTTCAACAACCTGCGTTGGAGGACAGGCAGTTCCATAAGTATCCTGGAAATATCCCGTTGAGCCGGAAGTTGTCGCAGCAATGCCATCTGCATGCTCGACGATGTATTTCTCCAGCAGGGCTTCGATCCGTCGGTTAAGTCTGTTTGGCCATGAAACATAGGAATCGTTAAGCCACAGGTCCCCGAAGAATGGAACAAACGGGATTCCAGCTACCCGTGCTATAACTCCCGCGATGATATGCATCGAGTGATGAGGGCCAAAAGATACTATTACTTCAGCCTTATTTTCCTCCGCAAGGCGTAATCCGGCGGGTACCGCAAAAGGAAGCCAGGTGATCAGCCTGTCAGGAACGAGTACATAATCCCGCAGGAATTTCAACATGGGATTACCTTTCTCTATCTGCAGAGGTGCCGATTCCGTTTCCGAACGGCCTCTGCGAGATGTTCCTGAAATGAGGGTTCTGAGCTTTTCAGCTATCCTGGTAAGGTCGGGATGGTAGACTCTTGTAACATCAAGATATTCCGGAAGCATATTTTCAAGTGTAAGATCGAACGGCAGTCCTCTCGGATTACTGACTGTTATCGGCACCATTTCCCAGCCGACTTCGGGCATAAACCTGGAAACATTCATTATTACAGGAGTAGCGCCGCTGGTTAGAGGTGGAAAGCTGCTTGCAAGAAATAGAAATCTCTTCATACAGACAACTCCATACGAATTTCACGACCAGCGGTTTCTTCCGCAAGGTTAACAAACATCCTTCCGGTATCGACCCATGTGAAGAGTTCCTCAGCCTTCATGTGTGCACTCGCAGACATTTTTTCTCTCAATATTATGTTGACAATCAATTCTCTCAGATACTTTTCGCACTCCTCCTCATTCCCCGGAGGTATCAGAAATCCGTTAACACCTTGGGTTATCAGTTCAGGAACAGCACCAGCGTCTGCGGCCACAACGGGCAGCCCCGCCCACATGGCCTCAGCGACCGCGATCCCGTATCCCTCCCATTGTGACAGATTCGCAAGGATGTGACACTGATTATACATTCTATGCAGATCATCCTGAGAAATGTGACCCATGAAAGTAACCTTGCCACGGAGGGAATCTCTGTCCGCTTCCCTGCGAACCGCTTCTGCATAACCGGCATCTACTGTTTCATCTCCGAGTATCAGCAGATGAAAATCCGTGTTCCCCAACCCGGCGCATGCCTTCACAAGAGTAAGCTGATCCTTTCTGGGGCAAATGGCACCTACAGAAAGAATGCGCACCGGTTTCTGTATCCTGCTGCCGGGGACAAGCTCAAACCGCTCGAAGCCGGGTGGAATAATGCAGAGCTTTTCCTCTCGTATTCCGAGAGAAACAACATCATTTGCGGTGCTAAGACTGTTCACCCATATCTTTCGTCCGCAGGATAGAAACCAGCGGACAATGCTTCTTCTAGCTCTGGAAACATCACCGGATCTGTCATGCCACTCCAGATGATGGACCAGATACAGAACCGGGTATTTCCGAACAGAAAGGAGCAGCCTGATGGGAACCATGAAACTGTAACTCTTACTGATCACTATCAGGTCAGGTCTGTACTTCAACACGCGTTTAAGTACATGAAGGGATGTCAGGATCCTTGAACCTCTGATCCTCTCCGGTATTGTTGTGAAATGCACCACATCAACTTCATGTCCTGCCTGTCGCAGCGCTTCAACCATTTTGAAATTGAAATAATATCCACCTGTACTGTAATCTTTCAAACCCAGCATAACAAAGGATATTCTCCTGCTGTCTCTATGGAGAGTTTTCATACTGACAGCCCCATGTATAGATCAACGAGTTTCTTTTCCTCAACAGGCCAGTTGTATTTATCAAGCGAAGCCTTTCTTCCCCGAATTCCCATTTGCCGCATCTCATCCGGAGAATTAACCAGCACTCTTATTCCACTCGCGATTGCTTCTGCATCGGTGGAATCAACCAGTATTCCGCAGTTGTGGTTATTGATTATTCGAGCCATTTCGGGGAAGTCGCTGGCGATTATGGGCAAACCCGCCATCATGTATTCGTACAGTTTGTTGGGCAGGGAATAGTAATGGTTAAGACACGTATTCTCAAAAAGAATCAGACCGACGTCTGCCGACACTGTTACTTCCGGAAGAGTTTCAGAAGGAACAGGAGGAAGAAGAAAAACACTGTCCTTCAGATTCATTTCGCTGTGCATTCTATGCAGCTTTCCCTGCCAGGCATCATGACCCATGATGACAATGGCGATGTCTTCGTTCCTGAGGATGGAAGCGGCTTCCAGCAATTTGTCCAAACCTCTCTCCGGACAGATGATTCCCTGGTAGAGTATAACCGGAACACTGACAGGGATACCGAGTCTATTCCGGAGGTAGGAACTCTCCTGCAGTTTCTCAATTGGATCCGTACTGTTTTCTATTATAACCAGCTTGCGGATTGATGGATACAATTTTTTCATAACCTCACCCCTGGAAGGTGTTACCGCGATAACGGCATCCGTCCTCGGAGTGAGAATTTTCTCTGTGATTCTGTAACGGAGCCGATTGAGAGCCGATGTTGCTATGAAATATCTTGAGGATTCAAGCCATAGTTCATGAGAATCGTAAACAAGTTTTGCTCCAAGTTTTCCAGCAGCCTTCGCACAGATGAACAGGGTATCCAGATCATTAGCATGAAATATATCCGCGCCAGTCGAAAGCGCTGCCCTGTAGAGTCTGTACTCCCAAGGAATATCCCTTTTCAGATCAGTCAGGAATCTTCTGAAGCGATTACGGCGAAGAAGTCTTATTATTCTGCTCTTCAGAGAGTTATTCTTTTTTGCAGATGCACCTATCACTTTTTTGCGTAGTACTTCTCTTCGCGCGGAATCCTTCGGTGGTCTGAGTATCCGAATATTCTTCCAGGTCTCCTCAGTCGGACAGCCCTCTTCCGTTCTGGCGACGATGGTGACATTGAAACCGGCCTCTGTGAGACTGATTGCTTCCTTCTTGACTCTTGCGTCGTTCCAGAGCTGATTTTTGACCACCATGCATACTTTGGTAGATTCCATAAAGACTCCTGATTCTTTAACAGGTCCAGCTGTAGTATGTTTAAAATCCGGGCGACAGTATACTTAAAAGGAACGGATTACTCAAGAATGGTTGTTTTCCGGAATGATACCACTGGAGAAAGAATGGAACTGATCAGGGTCACTGCAGGGGGGCAGCAGAAGTGAATAGACTATGCGTGATGAAGTTCGGGGGAACCTGTCTTGCCTCTGTGGAGGACAGAAAGATATCCCTTCAGTACTGTGTTCAGCAATTATTGAAGCATGATAAACTCATTGTAGTTGTATCCGCGATGGGAAGGAAGGGTGATCCATATGCTACCGATACCCTTCTTGAAATGGTTTCCTCTCCGTCGAAAATAGAAAAAGCTTGCCTTATGGCTACAGGTGAAATAATATCCGCTACCGTTCTGGCTGACATGCTTCGGTTTGAAGGAGTATCAGCGAAAGCGGTAACCGGTTGGAATGCAGGCATTCGCACAAATAAAAAAAATTGTGATTCAAACATTGAGTCAATTGACAAAATGGTTCTGCAAGCGGTTCTGGAGGAGCATGACTGTATTGTTGTCGCAGGCTTTCAGGGAATGGGAAAAAATGGAACGGTTTCCACGCTCGGCAGAGGAGGAAGCGATATAACCGCAATCGCGCTGGCCGCAGCTCTTGATGCAGATGAAGTGCAGCTGTACAAGAAAATTGATTCAGTATTCACCGCAGATCCGGATATAGTTCCCGGAGTCATGAGCTTAAAAAAAATCAGTTCAGAAGATCTGCGTCAACTTGCCTGGCATGGAGCAGAGGTTGTACATCCCCGAGCTTCGGAAATTGCCGGAGATACGGGAGTAAAGATCAATATCCTTTCTCATTCCACCGGTGAATTAGTTACAGAGATAGAACCATTTGTTATTCGAAGAGGAAAGTACATTACCGGTGTCGCATCCGGTCCCGATGTGACGCAGTACAGAATCAGAAAAACTGACGAGATAACCCCGCATGAATTCTATTCGATTGCTTTCGGAATCGTTGCGGAAGCCTCAGTTTCAATGGACATGTTCAGCGTATTCGGATCCACAGCGATGTTTACGGTTCCCTGTGAGCAGAGTGAGACGGTATCTGAAGTTCTGAGTGGAAATAAGATCGAGTTTGAAATAATTTCACCCTGTGCTAAAGTATCAATAGTCGGTGCGGGAATGCATGGAATCAAAGGAGTTATGGCAAAGTTCTCCTCAGCGCTGGACCAGGCCGGTATTGATATGCTTCAGACTGTTGACTCGCACGCGACCATCTCCGCACTTGTTCTGCTGGATCAGAGAGACTGTGCGCTAAGGGCTCTTCACAGAGAATTTCTTGAAGAATGACTCTGCTGACAGTAATAATTCTTGCTGTTATTCAGGGTATCACTGAATTCCTGCCCGTTTCGAGTTCAGGACATCTCGCCCTGGCCGGGACAGTCATGAATATCCCGCCAGGTGATATTACTTTTGAAATAGTTGTGCATGTTGGAACGCTTCTTGCGGTTCTTGCCGTTTACTGGAAAGATCTTGTCGATCTTGTTTCAGGAGTGTTCAGGAAACAGAAGGAATCCCTTGTTCTCGCAGGTATGCTTGTTTTGGGATCGCTGCCGGCAGCAGCGGTCGGATTCCTGCTGGCAGATTCAGTCGAGCAGCTTTTTGGCATGCCGGTTGTGGTTTCCATTATGCTCATTGTCACGGGTTGTGCTCTGTTCTCAACAAGATTTGCAAAAAAAGGCAGAAGGGAAAATCCTTCAGTTGCCGGCAGTCTTTTGATCGGGCTGGCACAGGCTGTTGCCCTTCTCCCCGGAATCTCCCGATCCGGTTTCACTATTTCCACAGGGCTGTTCGCCGGTATAAAGAGGGAAAAGGCGGCACGGTTTTCTTTCCTTCTTTCCATACCAGCGATTGCTGGCGCCGCTGTGCTGAAGCTGAGGGACATAGGGGAAAGCAGCATAGGGCTGTCTCTGATAATCGTTGGACTGGCTGTTTCAGCTGTTACCGGATATCTTGCACTGAGACTTTTGCTTTCATTTCTATCGAAAGGGAAGTTCTCAATATTTGCCTGGTATTGCTGGGCGCTTGGATTGTCCGGGCTGGTCGTTTCGATAACAGGAGGCTGATTTGCAGATACTTTTTCTCTCTTTTCTGATTGCTGGGACCATAGCAGGATGGCAGGAGAAATTCTCATCCGGTGAATGGGAGAGTTCCCGCGATCAGGCTGTCTTATCTGTAGAGGCAGATTCGTCTGAGTCGGATGCGTGGGCAGCACTCTCTTTCTCAGAAGCTGTCCTTGGCAATATCTCCGAAGCAATGGAGTATGCCGGGAACGCGGTTGAGCTGGATTCGCTCTCAGCGATGGCATGGGCGGCCTTAGGTAGATCAATGACTATGGATGACGTTGAACTGGGTTTGTACAACTTCGAGATAGCGCTGAGACTCGATTCAACTTTTGTCCTCGGTATTGTTGGAAAAGCTCACTGTCTGGTTTTACAGGGAGAGTATGAAGAGGCCCTGAGTGAGTTGAGCAGAGCTATGCACATTGATTCATCCTGGATATCTCTGTGGCTTGAGACCGCGAATGTTCTTGAATATCAGCTGGAATATAAAAAGGCTTTCGATTGCATGACTGCCGCACTTGAACTGTGGCCGGACAATCGTCTTCTACTGCTTGAAGCGGGATGGCTGCTGGAAATGGAAGGTAAGTATGAGTCCGCTAAAGCTGAATATAGAAGAATAGCAGAACTTTATCCTGATGATACGGAAGCCCTTCTGAATCTTGGACTTCTTCTTGAGGAGCAGGGATTCTGCGGTTCCGCGGTAAAGGTGTACAGAGATATTCTTATCCGGGATCCCGGAGATTACTGGTGTCTTGGTGAGATTGGTCTCTGTCTTGAAATAGTTGGAAATTACGATGCTGCCATTCAGAGCTATCTGTCCGGGATCGAACTGAACCCGGACTATGTATTCGCTATGTACAGACTTGGATCAGTATTTGACAGGCTGGGAAATTATGACGAAGCGATTAAATGGTACAAAACCTGCGTGGAATCGGACCCGCTTCACATTGATGGCTGGATTGAACTGGGTCTCCTTTATGAGAATTCGGGAAATTACAATGCTGCTGAACAAGCCTACCGTTCTGTACTTGAAAATGACTCTTTAAATACCTGGACTTGGGGAGAACTCGGAATAGTACTTGAGAACCTTGGAAGACCAGATGAAGCCGGCTTCGCATACGAAAACGGAATAAAGACAGATCCGGATTACCTCTGGGCATGGGAACAGAGGGGGCTTCTTTTTGAGGAGAGTGGAGATCTCGAGTCCGCAGCGGAATGGTATCAACTCGCGATAGATACCACGGAACCCGGAGCATGGCTTCTCGGTGAGCTTGGGTATGTTCTGGAACAGCTTGAAGATTCCGATAGTGCCGGCGTGTGCTATTTGAATGCAATACTAATCGATTCAACGTATATATTTGGATTTCAACGACTTGCTCCTCTTGTGGCGGAGTCAGGGAATGTTGAAGAAGCAATGAATCTATGGGACGGTTTCATCAAAGCCGGAGGTAGTGAGAGCACTGCCATGTGCGAAAGAATTCTTCTCCTCGAGAGCCTGGGGAGTTTTGATGAAGCTGACAGTGTGATGAGTATTCTGGCCGATAGTTTTCCATCCGCATGGATTGATCTTGCCTGGTCATATTCGATTGTTGCTCCCGAGAAAGCTTTGCAGCTGGCTCAAAGGGCTGGAACATACGGTTTCGATGGTGATTCAGGATTATGGTCTTCTCTGGCCGGACTATACAGCAGTCTTGATGAACCTGATGCCGCTGAATCCTGTTTCGTAACCGCAACGGAACTTGCCCCGGACAATCAGGATATCTGGCTGGACTGGGGTTATTACCTGTTTGATTCAGGTCAGGAAGAAGCCGCTGCGGAGAAATACGAGAAGGTCATTGAGCTTGACAGCCTTTCATTCAGCGGCTGGAGCGGTCTTGGTGAAGCATATCTTTTCGCTGATTCTTACGATGAAGCCATAGTAGCGCTTGACAAATCCCTGGAACTTGATCCGTCGTCTCCATGGATATATTCATATCTGGGTCTGGCGTTCGAGCAGAAAGGGTATTCTGATAAGGCGCTGGATTACTATTTCCAGGCATTGAGCATCTCACCTGGATATGATTATGCGGAAACAAGAGTAAGATCCATTACCGATACAGGGTTTGATCCGGAATGGAACAGAAGGCAATCCGAACGCTTCAATGTCACCATTTCTGCTGACGTAAGGATTGATAATGGCAATATTCGTGAAAGAAACTACTCTTTCAGCAGTCTGATTTCATACGAGTACGATTCAAGGGGGAGTTCAATTTCTCTTGATGGGCAGTACAGATTCATTGAGACATCAAAGGAATACGCGAATGACTACTCCTGGGCAATGGTGTCTTTTTCCATTGAACGAATTCTGTCAGATTACTTTTCGGTCAAGGCAAAAAGCAGCTGGGACAGGCAGCCGGGAACTGTCAGACCATGGCAGATCAGCTCATACATTTCTTTTGACTATACAAGGTGGGTGACTGACTGGTTATGGGTATCTCCCGGACTTGGATTGGGACAGGTAAATACTCACTGGGCATCAGGTCTGGAAGAAGAGAGAACTGACAGGACAACCATGTATGGTTCACTTGCATTCTGGATCAGCAATCAGGATGCCAACTGGCCGACTCTATGGCTGTGGGGAGACTTTTATCAATCACCTGATGATGCAGAGAATACTCTGATGAACGCCCTGACTGAAGTGACTTTCGAAATGTGGAATCCACTTTCGCTCACAGTAGGTTACAGCGTGGGTTATACAAGAACACCAACATACAGATACTGGGATAAGTACAATACCGAGTTTTACTCTCGATTGAATCTGAGGATCTTCTGATGTACGGACTGATACTGCTTGGCTTTCTGGCACTGACACCGCCTGATCTCGAACCGTGGTATTCGCAATGCTCGCAAGGCAACTGGCATAACGCTGCAGAAGAGGCAGCTTCACTTGTTATCGCTGATTCCAGCAATGCGGAAGCGGTGACAGCTCTTCTGATATCCGGAACATTTGGCGGGATTTCGGAGATCGATCTTCTTAACATTGAGGCAGCCATTCCAATTGATTCATTATCCCCCCTTTTCTGGGCGGCTACCGGATTGATTATGATGGAAAACGGATCCTCTTTCATGGAACGGGCTGAGGATGCGTTTCAGAGATCAATACAGCTGGATTCATCCGGAGTATTCGGCTGGTTTCTACTCGGTAATCTGCGTGAAAGACAGAGCGATACATTCACAGCTCTGAACTGCTATATCAGAGCCGCTGAACTCGATACGAATTTCCTTCCAGCGCGGTTGCGCCTGGCGCGTCTGCTGTGGGATACAGGAAGACAGAATGAAGCTCTTGATGAATTTCGGAATACAATGGATACAGAAACGTCGGCTGGAATGCTGGCGTTTGCCGAGTACATTCTTCTTGCGGATGAGACCGGTTCAGAAATCAGATCAGACAGTCTTGAGAGAATGCTTCTTCAGGCAAATCCGGGTGCGTATGTGAATCTTGCAGTGGATCAGCGTCCTGTAAGACCTGATATAGCACTGTCTGCTGCAGTAAGGGCTGAGAGCACCCTCGTTGATGATAATCTTCTGATAGATATCTCAGAAACCTATTTGTATCTTGAAGAGTATCCCGCAGCCGTTTCAGCTTCAAGCAAGGCTCTGACCGTTTCAATTGACAGTACTTCAATTCTGGGAATACTGGGAGAAGCTCTGTTTGAGCAGGAAAATCTGGATGGATCAGAGGAAGTATTTCTTGCTCTGCTGAATCTGGATCCCCATTCGATTAATGCATTGAACTTCCTTGGAAAGATAGCGGAGCGGGAGGCGAGAACATCGGCAGCAGTTGATTACTTTCTGCGGGCACTGGAACTTGACCCTTTCAACAGCGACGCAAGAAGCCAGCTCAGAATGATCGCCGGAGATTCATACGATCCGGATTTAATTGTTGTAACACTTAAAGGATTCAGCGCTTCCGTTTCAGTTGATCTCTCAATTGAGAAAGGCACTCGGTCTTTCCTTGAATCCGGCGGCAGCTCATCTCTATCCTACCGTTTCGATAAGCGAGGTTCTTCGATTAATGCCGGGTTTGGAGGAAGATCAATAAGCTGGGAAGAGATCCATGGTCCCGTGACCGATACACTGAACACAGAAACAGGATGGGCTTCAATTGAATTTGATTACTGGTTGAGCGATAACTATTATTTTGTAATCAGTTCATTCTGGGACAGGCAAAGGTATACTGTTCGTCCATGGCAGGTGAGTTCATACATCGCGGTTGGATGGGAAAAGTGGATCTCATCCTGGTTCTGGTTCTCCCCGGAACTGGGACTTGGATCCGTTAATACAAAGTGGTTATCCCGTGGGTTTCCGGAATATTCAGACAATCTATCGGTCTATATATCAGCAGGTTTATGGTATCGAAAACTTCACACATTCATTAGAGAGGCCGGGATCTATGGGGACCTGTTCTTTCCACCTGATGATCCGGATAATTTCATCTCTCACGGTACTTTTTCAATAGCTTTGAGAACATGGGATCCGCTGTACATAACCCTGGGTTACCGGGTCGATTACACGAGAAATCCAGAAGTGTCTTCCTGGGAAAAATTCAATACAAGTTTTACTACCGCACTGAACTTCGATCTGTTTTAGACCTGACGCTATTTGCTAAGGTCGCAGAAGACTGGTAACCGGAGTTCTTAGAATTCGTCTGAAGAAAATGTACGCGATACCAGTTGAAGCCGCAAGCATCATTCCAAGACCAACCACAAGCCAGCTAATCGGGAAAACCGCAAGTGTATCAATTGCGGCTCTGAGCGTTGGACTGAGAGACAGTAGCGTATTACTTGCGCCCCAGGCTAGCAGACATCCAAGCGCCGCGCCAAGAACAGTCGTTACCATTGACATAAGGAAAATCTGGAATGAAAAGATCATCGCCAGTCGATTATAGGGAGTGCCCAGAGCAATCAGAACACCAAGAGCGAAACGTCTGTTTCTCAGATCGTTAACCAGCGTATGAATCGCGCTTGAAAGAGCCGAGAGGAGAATTGCCGCTGCAAGAGCTGAAAGAGCGGCTGTAACGACTCCGACAAGGATCTCCGCTTTCTGGGCAATACCTCTTCTTGTTTCCGCGCGGAGGCCTGTCTCCTCAACTGCTCGGACTATGTCCGGTACATTTTCTGCGCTTTCGGCAGTTATGACCAGAGCGCTGAATCTTCTTGTGTCCTCTGGCAGGAAGAGAAAATTAATCTGATCCACAAATTCAAATGGTACTCCAATCGCGAATAGATTCATGCTTCGGGAAGTAGCTTCGATCCTTGCCCTCACTGTGATCGGAGCATGATCAAGCTCCGCAATAGAACTTCTGCCCAGTGTTACCGTACATTCCATTCCGATAACTCCCTCAGGTGTCAGCCCGAGGAGATTGTTAGATTCAGCGAAACCGGCATTGTACAGAAGCAGCAGGTTCTCACTCAGAACAACAGGCAGAAACCTTCTTGAGGAATCCTCAAGTAGATAGGACCAGTCTATCGCCTCAAGGAGAGAATCACCCAGAAACTCAGATGTAACACCCTCCAGGGTTATGTCTGTGTAGTAAGGCTGTCCTCCGAGGTGACCTCGCAGATAAGCCGGCACATGCGCGTAAATCTGCGGATCAATTCTCGCAACCATCGGAAGTTCCTGCAGAGATATTCTGATGTCCTCCGTAATCTCCATACCGCCTGTTTCGGTCTGGAAGAATCCCGCCTGCATGCCCTGTGGTGTAACCCTAACCTGTTCAGCGGGAAGATCGCTTGAAAGAAATCTGTCCAGAACGTTCTGCACACCAAGACCGATAGCTATAAAGAACACAAGAAGCAGAGAGGCAGTAAAAAGCATACCCTGGCTGAAGATATAATCCTTCCAGTGACCGCGGTTCCAAAGATGAAGAGCGTAGCGGATTTCATCCGGTTTCATGCAGAACACCATCCTTCAGCTCAAAAATCCGATCAGCTCTTTCCAGAACACTCTTCGAATGAACGACTGCAACCACTGCGAACTCCTGTTCTCTGCGCGAGCGGTCAAGCAGGTTGAAAAGGATATTTTCGCTCTCCTCATCAAGACTTGCGCTTGGTTCATCAGCCAGGAGGATTGATGGTCTGTTAACCAGACCCCTGGCGACTGCGACTCTCTGTCTTTCTCCTCTGGACAGGAGCGATGTCTTCGTTTGATCAGTTCTGACAGAAAGCATTTTCAGGACGTCCTCTGCCTGGGAGCGAGCCAATTCCAGGTTTCCTCCGGAAAAGACAACGGGAAGAATAACGTTTTCCATAGCGCTCAGTGATGGGAGGAGATGAAAGTCCTGGAAAACAAATCCAAGGTGTTCTCTGCGTAGAGCTGCCAGCTCTGAAGATTTCATTTCACACGTATCATGTCCTGCAACGAGGAGATTTCCGCCAAAACCCCGATCATGTGTTCCGAGTATAGACAGGAGGGTGCTTTTTCCAACACCGCTTCGGCCTACGATTGCAAGGAATTCTCCCTTGAAAACTGTGATGTCAAGACCTGAAAGAACTTCCATTCCTTCGAAACTTCGTGTTATTTCGCGAGCCTGAATAATGCTCATTCCGGGAACAGCTCCAGCAGCACTTCCCTGATAAGACTGTCCGGAGAGATCCCGGTATCGCTGAAACTGATGGATAGAGTGGAAATATAGTCATCTCCTCTGACAAGTTTGATTTCCAGGACTGTTGCTGGAGGATTGTCATCTTTGAAATCAAGGCTTATCTGAAGAGCTTTCAGACCCGCTGACTGTACAAGATTCCTTACATTTGCCAGTGTACGTCTCTGAGATCGAGTAAGCATACCATCCGGTATTACAGAGAGAAAGGAAATCGAGTTATTTGAAATGAGAACGGTCAGATCTGCTTCTGAATCAACCACATTCATTAGATCAGAATCGGATGCGAGGGATTCGGAAACCTCCAGCGAAAGCCATCTATCAACCGCTCTGTCAGACCCGGTTCCCGTGATCAGACATGTCCATCCATTCCTTGCTGAGATGGAGCACAGTACACTTCCCTGATCGTTGATAAGATCAATTCTATCACCTGCTTCTACTGAATTGCAGTCCAATCCTTCCCTCACGATATGAGCCACCTCACCCGCATCCAGACTGGAGGAGAGAAAGAGTAATTGTGGAGAAAGATCAGCGAAATTTATGCCCAGCAGACTGATACCAAGGTTTCCGCTGGACAGAAGGGAATCACATAACCATAAGGGTAAGAATGCTTCAATATTCACAGGGATCAATTCCAGGCTGAAATCACTAGACATATGCACATGAAGAAAACAGAGACCCGGAACCATCTGAAGCTCATCCTGAAGAGAAGGAATATTGCCGCAACTCATTGCTATCAAAAGCACTGTTACCCCCGCAGCAATTCCACGCAGTCTGGCTTTCATTGACAAACTCCTGGTTCCGGTGTAATCTTCTCGTTTGTTAAAGCTACAGATTTCCTTTTGTCTGCGTCAATGTTCTTAACCTTAGTTGTTACAGGGCATAAGAATCTTGACAGTGGAGAGGGGTTTCTGTATGCTTCAGGTTCGCTTTTTGCTGGCGTAGCTCAACTGGTAGAGCAGCTGATTTGTAATCAGCAGGTTAGGGGTTCAAGTCCCTTCGCCAGCTCCAGTTGAAATAGGTGCTTCGTTCAGATAAATTGCAGGAAACTGGCGAGGTTCCCGAGCGGTCAAAGGGGGCAGACTGTAAATCTGTTGGCAATGGCCTTCGGTGGTTCGAATCCACCCCTCGCCACCAAGCCTGAGGTTATACAGGTTCAAACAGGGTCTGGCGGCGCGGGAGTAGCTGAGTTGGTAGAGCATCAGCCTTCCAAGCTGAGGGTCGCGGGTTCGACCCCCGTCTCCCGCTCCAGGCTTGAAGCCTGAGTGAAAATGGAAAGATGCGGGAATATCCGTCTTGATGCTGCCGAGCCCACGTAGCTCAGTCGGTAGAGCGCGTCCTTGGTAAGGACGAGGTCAGCGGTTCAATCCCGCTCGTGGGCTCCATATTGGTATTAGGAGTTAAAAAGCAGCTGAATAGGAATTCAGCAGATCATCCAGGTTTTTAGGATGAGAAAGAAAAGGAGAAATCATGGCCAAGGAGAAGTTTGAAAGGACTAAACCTCACGTTAATGTTGGCACAATCGGTCATATTGACCACGGCAAAACCACGCTGACTGCAGCGATAACAAAATGTCTTGCAACACAGTTCGATAATGTCAGTTACGTAGAATTTGACATGATCGACAACGCTCCCGAGGAGAAGAAACGTGGTATCACCATTGCTACTTCTCACCAGGAATACGAAACAAAGAACAGACATTACGCTCACGTAGACTGCCCCGGTCATGCTGACTACATCAAGAACATGATTACCGGTGCTGCTCAGATGGATGGTGCAGTTCTTGTTATAGCTGCAAACGATGGTGTTATGGAACAGACAAAGGAGCATGTTCTTCTTGCGCGTCAGGTTAATGTTCCAAGGATGGTCGTGTTTCTTAACAAAGTTGATATGGTTGATGATGACGAACTTCTCGAATTCATTGAAATGGAAGTTGGTGAACTCCTTGAGAAGTACGGATTTGATACTGAATCACCCATAATAAGAGGAAGTGCCCTGAAGGCTCTCAACTCAAGCGGATTGCCGGATGATGAAGATGCAAATTGCGTTTATGAGCTTATGGATGCAGTAGATGAATGGATCCCAACCCCCGAGCGTGATACCGAGAAGCCCTTCCTTATGCCGGTTGAGGATGTGTTTTCTATTGAAGGCCGAGGTACCGTTGGAACCGGTCGTATAGAGCGTGGAATAATTCACACTGGTGATAAGATTGAACGTGTTGGTATTCACGAGACAATCGAAACAACCTGCACAGGTGTAGAGATGTTCAGAAAGATTCTTGATGAGGGACAGGCAGGAGACAACGTCGGGCTTCTTCTTCGTGGAATGAAGAAAGATCAGCTCGAAAGAGGAATGGTGCTGGCAAAGCCAGGCTCTGTTACACCTCATACTGAGTTCTTCGCTAATATCATTATCCTCAGCACGAAGGATGGCGGAAGGAAGAAGCATTTTGTGACCGGATATCGTCCACAGTTCTACTTCCGTACAACCGACGTGACCGGAGAGATTGAACTCCCTGAGGGTCGCGAAATGGCTCTTCCTGGAGACAATATTGACGGCGTAAAAATAACACTTATCACTCCCATTGCCATGGAAGAAGGTCTGCGCTTCGCTATCCGTGAAGGTGGACGTACCGTTGGGCACGGAGTGGTTGACAAAATCGGGATATAGGCCGGTTTACTGTGAGAGTAATAGTAACACTTGCCTGTCAGGAATGCAGACGCCGAAATTATTCCTCAACGAAGAACCGGCGGACAAATCCCGAGAGAATGGAACTTAAGAAGTACTGCAGGTTCTGCAGTAAGCATACTCTTCACCGGGAAACGAAATAGATTTACTGGAGAATTCTGGAAGGATTTCCCGCTGAACCGATTCAGGATTCTTCTGCAGAGGGAATTGAAGTATTTATGCGAAGAATCTGCAGGGCCGTAGCACAATTGGTAGTGCACCGGTCTCCAAATCCGGCGGTTGAGGGTTCAAGTCCTTCCGGCCCTGCCAGATTGTCAGCCTGAACCAGATTTCAGAGGAAAACGAGGACCTATTATGGCTAAAAACAAATCCAGTGATGGTAACCTGATCGTTCGATTGGTAAAAGGCGTTGTCAGGTTTCTTGGCGAAGTCAAAGCGGAGCTTATCAAAGTGGCCTGGCCGACAAAGGATGAGGTTATCGCCTCAACCTGGGTTGTCGTTTTTGCAGTTGCGATAACCTCTGTATGGATTTTTTTTGCTGATCAGACCTCCGGCATTCTGATAAACGGGCTTATTAGACTGATTCACTAAATTGCGGCTGACTGCTGCAGTTAAAGGATAAAAAAATGACTGAAGAAGAGACCAACGGACAGGAAACACCCGAACTGGCGGAAGACCAGGTTGATGAGAACAGCAAAACCAACTTGAATTGGTACGTTGTTCATTCATTCTCAGGATATGAGAAGAGGGTGAAGAGATTCCTGGATGTTCAGCTGAGCCGTAAATATCCTGATATGGTAGGCGAGGTACTTATACCTACCCAGGAGGTTTCGAGCAGTCGTAGGGGAAGTAAAGCCACAAGACAGAAGAAACTCTATCCGGGTTATGTTTTTGTTCAGCTTGAGCTGAACCCTGAAATGATCATGGATATCAGAGCTATGAGCAATGTCAGTGGTTTTCCTCCAATGAACCAGGGCTATCCAAAACCTCTTTCTGATGAGGAAATCAGTCGTCTTAAAGGACAGGCTGAAGGAACAGACAGGGCGAGAGTGATAAGAGTGCCTTATTCTGTAGGACA
>DAOWAG010000052.1 GCA_030634715.1 Candidatus Aegiribacteria sp.
AATAAATCTCCACCATGTCTTCAAGGCTGCTGTCGGAAATGCGCCCTGCGAACAGATCGCCCATTCCCACCACAGCCATCTGAACACCTGATGTGTCAACATCAAAACAGTCAGTCGAGTATCCAACCGTTTCTCCATACTGCAGGGGAAACGGATAGTCGGTATTCGATTCAATCGTGATTTCGGAAACGGACCATCCTGGCACATTCATTGAATACAATCCGCCCTTATACTCGAAAACAACGATTCCACCGGTTGAGCTTATAGAAGGAAATGTAATATGGTCTTCAGAGAAAAACGTTCTTTGAACAGGCTCCTCTCCGCGTAGAATGCTCCAGATGGCGTTATGACCTGACGAATCTTCCATTACATAGAGAATTTCATCGGTAATCGCGGAATACATCGGCCATTTTTCATCGAGTTCGGAATCAATCAAAAGCTCCCATGTCTCTCCGGACCCGATCCAGATATTTCTTGATGCTGATCCGCTGTAGTGCTTCCGCCACCAGGGTGTAAATCCTCTTTCAATTGCTATGCCCCCGGGCAGCACACTGATATTCTGAGTCTCAACTCTGGCAACCGGCTGAGGAGTACCGCCTGAAACGGAAACCGAGTAAACCCAGTTACTTCCGCCCTCTCTTGAAGAAAGGAAGTAGATACTGTCAGCTGACGGATTCCAGCAGAGTACACGATCTTCACCAGCATGAAAGGTCAGGCGGGTTGACTGCCCGCCGGATGCATCCATTACGTATACATCTCCACTGCCGGTTCTGTCACTGTTAAACGCGAGTCTCTGCCCGTCAGGGGAATAGCAGGGAGAAGTCTCAATACTCTCACCGGGAACAAGACATCTCATGGTTCCTCCTGTGAGAGGGGCTTCCCAGATATCTCCTCTGAAACAGAAAACAACGGTTTCTCCATCTGGAGATGGACAGGGTTCTCTCAGATCGGACATCCCGACTGACACAAGACTGAAAGCCAGTATACAGATAATGAAATTCATGCTTCTCTCCTCTCTGCCAGAACCAGAAATCTTGGTGAATACCTTTTATCCCATGGAGAGAAGTCGTAATCTCCCCAGATTGTTAGTATACTCATTCCCGCTTCCCTGATGTCTTGAAGCATCTCTCCCGCGGATATCAATGCCAGATCAAGATGTATGTCCCGTGACCCGTAATCAACCAGACTGCCGGAGTATTCCATGTCAAAGGAGATGATACCCTTCTCTCTATCATGACTTACAGTCTCCACAAGACGCAGGGAAACGCCATTCTTATTGTAATTGTACCGCTCAGCATTCTCTTCATCTTCCCTGTCATCGAATCTGTGACATGTCTCGGCAAGAAACCTTCCCCGTGGATGGAGTACACGGGTAGCTTCTGAAAGAAGGATTTTCCGGTCATCTCTATCAAGAATGCAGTGAATTCCGTTGTATGGAAAGAGAATGAAATCAAGACTGGATTCACGCAAAGGCAGCTGCTGGCCCAGTCCTCGCACACATGGGAAGCTGATTCGATCCTCAGGAGTCCAGAGTTCAAGCATGACCGATGATGGTTCGAGTCCTATTGTAAGTGAATCATTTCCCAGAATATGTGTCAGTCTTCCGTCACCTGCTCCGATTTCCATGCAACTGCCTGAATGGCGTCTTCGAAGTTCAGAATAAAACTGCAGTTCACGATGATCGGGAGGAAATACTATTTTCTCTTCGATTGAGAATAAAGGACCGTAACGTTCCCAAAGGTCCACTTCAGATTTCAATCCACCGGTTCCACTCTGAAGCCTGCCCTGATCAGCGCAGCCGCGGCGACTCCAGGCATGGATAACCCGTTTCGCAGGCCACAGGAGGGGCTTCTTTCTTTCAGATAGACAATTTCAGGTTTGATTGCTTTCGCGAGTGAGACAGTCAGAAAAGCTCCTTTGAGGAAGAATGATGTAACATCTCCGTGAAGATCCCGCAGACGTACTTCTGCCCTGCCGTCAAGGACTGCGTATCCGTCATTCCCAACAATCAAAGCAGGCTCTCTGGGTGTTGTCAGGCCACCAAGTCTTTCCGGACAGAATGGATAACATCTTCCGTCTCTGAGCATATGCACAAATTTCTGAACAGGTCTGGATTCTCCATCGTATCTGCAGAGGATCCCGCATAGACAGGCACTTACCAGAGCTGGACCCTGCTTAGAATACAGCAGCATGAGGTCCTTCTCTTATTATGTAGTCCTCAGGGTCGACCTGTACTCCATCTATGAGTACTTCGTAATGCAGATGAGGTGCAACAGATCTGCCTGTAGAACCAACCCTGGCAATAAGATCACCACGCATGACACGCTGGCCTACTACTGAGCACAGTGATGAGCAATGAGCGTATCTTGTTGAAACACGTTCAGTATGCCTTATCATAATATTCAGTCCCCAGCCACCTGTCCATCCGCCGAAAACAACCACCCCATCCGCAGGTGCGTATATGGGTGTACCACTGACAGAGGCAATATCAATCCCCTTATGGTATCTAACCGCACCTGTAAATGGATCGATCCTCGGACCGAAATCACTCACAAAAATACCGTTAACTGGCCAGATAGTTGGAATCCGGGCAAGTTCGCTCTCTCTCTCGATGAAAAAGTTAACCAGCGAATCGTATGCCATCATTTCCGCGGAAGCCAGACGTTCAGCCAGTAATATCTCCATTTCAAGATCGTCGATGTATCTGAAAATATCTGCTCCGGCAGGTTCTACTGATGTGTTATCTTTTTGTAGAAGACTGGAAAAATCGAGATTCAGTCCTGCTCCGGCAACAAGGATCTGTTCCTCGCGAATGGAAATTTCCTCAAGGTCAAGAGTAAGAGCTCTTACTCGTCTTGACAACTGATACACTTCACCCCGAAGCATGATCAGCTCAGTTTTGCTATCAGTCGATTCCTGGTTTCTGGCGTTATCGCGGCCAATCCGAAAAAACAGCGTCGCCAGTCCTGTAAAGAATAAAGCGATGATGAGAATGAACAGCCTTAATCTGCCACTCGTCAGTGTATAGGGTCTACCCCGTTTGCTGGACCTGTGCGGTATCCAGTGTATTGTGCCTAACGGCATCTTCTTAAACCCTGATCGCTACTTTAGATATAGAAGTAGATTTTTGTTATCGGTTTTGTCATTGAGTTTTGATATGGCTCTGTTCTTGAGCTGGCGAACCCTTTCTCTGCTTATACCCATGGTTCTACCGATCTCAGCAAGAGTATGCCTTCGGTCTGTATTGATTCCAAAGAACAGCTGTATGATGGTTCTTTCACGCTGGTCAAGGATATCAAGCATACCTGCAACACTTCTCCTCATTGCGGAAAGGACAACAGCTTCATCAGGCGGGACATCGTCATCGTTGGAGATCATTTCCTGAAAAGTCTTGTCACTTCCCTCGTACACCGGACTGTCAAGTGATAAGTGGGTGCTGTGAATGGACATCATACATTCCACGTCATCCCTGGATACATCCAGCTCATCCGCTATCTCATTTGTTGATGGATTTCTTCCTAGCGAATGACCAAGTTCACGCGCAGCACGCCCCATCTTATACAGCTCACCAACTCGATTCAATGGTAGGCGGACAATTCTCGACTGTTCCGCCAGCGCTTGAAGAATTGCCTGCCTGATCCACCAGACAGCATATGTAATGAAGCGACAGCCCTTGCTCTCATCAAATCCTTTTGCAGCTCTGATAAGCCCTACATTTCCTTCGTTTATCAGATCTTCCAGTGCAACTCCCTGATTCGCGTACTGTTTCGCGATGCTTACGACGAATCTGAGATTGGCTTCCGTCAGTTCATTCAGGGCTGCCTGTTCACCTCCACGAATCCTTTTGGCAAGCGACGCTTCCTCCGCAGAGGATAAGGTCTCTTTAGTTCCGATTTCTCTCAGGTACAGCTCAAGTGACCTGCCTTCTGTACGCTTTGTCGCCAAAACATCCGCCTTTCAAATGAATAGTCTCACATGTTATAATTAACTAACAAGCAGTATGGTTCCCGAAATATTTCAGAAATTCACGTAGGAACCTAATCTGTCAAGGGGATGCAAATTGTCAACCCCTTCATGCATGATATTGACACTCATTATCATGCATTGCGTTAATCATGATAATTGATTGAATACTCAACGATTTTCTGGTACTGTCAAGTGTAAAGGGGTTGACATGTCAAGCCTGCAGGAAGCCGGATCCCATATCCACCGTACCTGTCAGCTTCTAATGATCTTAGAAGTCTGAAAGAAGGATAATCTTGGATTGGAGCACTTTCCCGAGAGAAAAGACTGGCTGTATACTCTGTGGTTCAAACTCCTTCTCTCTCCTGAGTACACAGATGACATGGCCTGTTGTCAGATGCGGAAACTGCGGATTCGTCTATCTGGCTGAACGTCCTTCCGAAGACGATCTTGAAAGGATGTACAGTAAATCCTATTACGAGGATGGAGATGTGGGTTATAGAGGATATGTCAGTATTTTCGAACAGTATCATGACACATTCCTCAAGATATTCAGGCGCAGGCATCGCGATCTTATCAAACGAACAAGCGGCAGAAGACTGCTTGAAGTCGGGTGCGCGTATGGATTTCTGCTTGATTTTCTCCGTACAAACGGCTGGGAAGTTACCGGCATTGAAATAAGCCCTCTCTCTTCAGCATATGCGAGAGATGAATTAAATTTGAATGTCCATACCGGAAGTGTGGAATCGGTGAACTTACCGGCTGAGTCCTTTGATGTAATACTCCTTCTTGATGTGCTTGAACATCTACATCGTCCATTCGACACTCTCCGGCGCATTCGCTCCCTCCTTGCACCAGGCGGAATCCTTGTTGTCCAGTGCCCTTGGGAACTCTTTCACTGGGAAGAAATTGCCGAAGCCCGTTTTAAGCGAATGAAACCGGGTACTATAAAACCGGATGCGGTTCCGGCTCATCTTTATTTCTTCCAGCCCTCATCGCTGGAAAGTATTCTGCGAAAAGCAGGATTCAGAATCATCGGAAGACAATCAGGCAATTACGGGGCAGTAAGAAGACTGGTTGTTCCGCCACGCATTAATAAAGGAAACGCTTTTGAAAGGCTCCTGCGATATGTGTACTTTCGTCTGGGTCTTCAGCGTCTGTTCTACCTTATCGCAAGATTGACTGGTTTCGGAAACGGCATCATCAGATATGCTGTTCCATCAGTGGATGATCTAAACCAATGAAAGCAATTGTCTTATGTGCGGGAATGGGAACCAGGCTCAGACCTCTGACAGATGCAATTCCAAAACCGCTGATCGAAATAACCGGATTCATTCTGCTCCACGATATCCTCCTTCATCTGGCTGAGCAGGGAGTTACCGAGGCAGTTGTAAACGGATCCTGGAAGGCTGAAATGATCAGAGACTTCCTGGAAGGATCCGATCTTCCACTTGAGACGAATTTCCAGTTTGAGGAGCAGCCGCTTGGTACAGCCGGAGCTGTCCGAAGGGCGCTTCCGCTGCTTGGAGATGAATTCCTTGTAGTTTATGGCGACAATCTGACCAGACAACCTATCCTCCCCCTTATTGAGCTTCATTCCAGATTGAATTCAGAAGTAACAATCGCTCTGTCTCCAACTGGTGATCCTTCAAGCAAGGGAATTGTCATTACTGAACCAGACGGCAGAATTTCCCGTTTCCGTGAAAAACCGCCGCCGGAACTTGCTGCATCAAACATGGCCAATGCCGGAATTTAGATATGCAGGAGTTCCGCTGTTTCGCATATTGAGGATGGAAGCTTCAGCGATTTCGGGCTGGATGTGTTTCCCGGATTGCTCGAAGAGGGTAGAACACTCGCGGCTGACACCCCGGGCGGATATACGAGAGACATTGGTTCTCTGGAAAACTACCTGCTTGCCTGCCATGATGTTCTTTCAGGCAGGATTCATCTGAATGTTAAACCGGATGCTATGAACAACGGAATTCTAATTGAAAATAGTCAGTCATATAATGATATAGAGATCAAGGGTACGCTATGGGTGCAAAAGGGGGCAACTATCGAAAGTGGATGCTCTCTTGAGAATTGTGTTATTTTATCTGGAGCAAGAATCCGCTACAACAGCGCTTTAAAAAACACTCTTGTTCTGCCGGATTCTGATGTTGATGAAGGAACAAGGGCAATCGATAAATACCTGTCAATATTCTGATTGGAGACAGCATGCTGAAAGAAATCGGTACATACCTTAATCAGGTGAGTACACTTGCTCTCAAAATACCCTCGGAGGATATTGAAAAGATTACCCGAATTCTACTCAATACATACTACGCTGACGGAAGAATATTTATTTTCGGAAATGGGGGCGGATCATCCACAGCCAGTCACTTCACATGTGATCTTGCGAAGGGAACAGTCACGCCTGAAAGGCCTAGACTCAAGGCGATTTGCCTTTCCGACAATATTCCGCTGATAACAGCATGGGCGAACGATACAGATTACACAAATACTTTTGGTGAGCAGCTGAAGAACCTTGTTGAAAGGAATGATGCAGTCATCGGACTCTCTGGAAGCGGTATGAGCCCGAATGTAATAAACGCGTTCCATGTAGCGAACGATGCCGGAGCAATCTCAATTCTGCTTTCGGGTTTTGAGGGCGGAGAAGCTGTTAAAGTTGCTTCAGAATCTATTATTGTGCCCAGTGAAGATATGCAGCAGATTGAAGATGTTCATCTTATGCTGTGTCATATAATTTTCAGAATTGTTCGGAAAAGTATACGAGAGGGCAGAAATCAGGAATAAGTCTGATTCCTGAAGACTTCATCACCGTCAGCAAGGAAATAATTCAAAGCGTTGCTGAAAATCCCGGGATCCGTCTTGCTCTCCTCTGGGAATCTGCTCTCCCAGAGTTCCCACGATTTACGAATCTCCCGCTCCATCACTTCCGGAAGGTTACCCTCATCTCTAGCTTTTTCAATGATCTCGCGATTGTAAACAAGCATATCACTGGCCAGAACCCGCGCGAATCTTACAGCATGTTTGAGTCTCTCATCAATTTCAGCCGTAATCGGTGGAATTTCAGTTTTCTCCTGTTCTGGTGGATGAATGGTAAATATTTCAGAGCATTTCCTGCAGCGAAACCGCTTGGGTGAGTCGCCAATCTTCTCCGATGGAATGTTGTACTTGCAATTACAACCGGGGCAATTTACAATCATGTATTCAACCTCCTGTGCAGGAATTCCTTTAACCTGTGTATGCCTTTCCGGATATCATCTTCTGAAGCCGCAAAGGATATTCGAATGTATCCTTCAGCGCCAAAGGCTGACCCGGGTATTACAGCTACACCCTCCTCCTCCAGAAGGTCGCTACAGAATCTGTTCGTGTCAAGCTTCTGTGGATCAGTGAGCAATCGCGGAAACACGTAAAACGCGCCATCAGGTATCTTAAATTCAATCCCATCAACCCTATCGAGAAGCTCACAGATCAGATCCCTTCTCATGTGGAAGGAGTTGTGCATCTCCTCTTTCTCTCTGTATGCCTTTCCCTCCACCGCGGCAAGAGCTGCCCACTGGGAAATGGAACAGGGATTGGAAGTCGAGTGCGCCTGGAGAATACCTGCAAGTCT
>DAOWAG010000245.1 GCA_030634715.1 Candidatus Aegiribacteria sp.
AGATACCAGAGGTAACTTCGAGCCCTTCTCACGCGAGCAGGAGCGAATCGCTGCATACATATTTGCAGGTGGAGAAAGATCCCTGTTTGATTTAGTCGAGGATATAAAGAACATTCCCGCTTTCGTTTCACGAGCGCCGACGGATCATGAATGGGTTGAAAGTCACTGCAGAACACTTGGGCTTTACGATATTATGGCAATTGAGGCCAGAAAGCTTCAAATGGACACTTTGCCCGAAATACTGTCCGTTATCAATCGACAGGTCTCGGATGAGCTGCTTGATGTGTATTACATTAATGTAATTGATCCTTTAATCGAACCTGATTCAGCGCAGTTACGTGATATGTATGAAGATAGTCTTCCAAATCTGATTATTTCTGAACAGAGGATATTTAAGGCAGTTGGAGCAATAGGAGAGGATCAGTTGAAAACGCTTCAACAGATTTTGTCAGAAGGTGAAGAACCATTCAATCGACTGGATGATCTGACACCTCTGGTTGACCTTGTTGCTCCGGATGAGACCATTCTCACCAATCCCATGACATTTAATGACATTCCACCACCATGGAATGAAATGCTTTTCGGCGCAGACTTATACGAAACCGTTCTCTGTTCCCTTTCAGTCGAGAGAGTTCTTGTGTTTGGAGTTGAAGAAATTATTCCTGAACATCTTGCCATATTTGATGAAGCCCGAGAAAGCCTTATTGAACCTGCCAGGATTTTGAACGAAGAAGAAGTTGTATCCAGCCTTGTAGACAGCCTTCGATCAGTATACCATATTCAATTGGACAGAGAATTTATTGATGGATTTATTTATGCTGATTCATCAATTGGAGTAGTTCCATCTGAACCGGTATCTTCTGACAGTCAGGGAATAATCTAGTATGCATACAAATAGACGAATAAAAATGTTTCGGGAGGTGTGTAAATGAACTGCCGATGCTGTGGACATGACAACAACGGACGAGACACCGGCAAGTGCGAAAACTGTGGTTTTGGGCTTTCTAAGCAGAATGATCCCCTCTTCGATCAGAGAACTTCTCTACAGAAGAAACTTGATAAACCTGTCGATTTCAAAGAACGTTCTGAATTCACAGTGCCTCCACCCAGAGGACATATTCCAACGGTTGGTGCTCTTATCGCGATTGTAGGACTGGCTACGGCAATAATTATTCCTCAGATCTTCCCACGTTCTGAATTCACACCTCAGCTTGCTCAGAGAACTCAATTTGAGGTAATTGTTGAAGAGAATCCAATTGATTCCATCGCAGCACTCATCGGCTCTGATATTGTCTACGTTCTCAATGACAGTGCATCCAGGGCGTTACCAAGAACAAATGTGGATATGACCTTGATTCCGGAAGGATCAACTGTGTCCTTTCTTGGAAGCAGGATTGTACCTTTGCGTCCAGCAGCAAATTATGTTTTGCAGAAGATCAGCCTGAGGGAAATCAAATCCCTTAAGATTGACAGATTATGTGTATGGACTGACAGCACTGAAACTCATTTTTATTCGTCACCTCTTATTAGACTGGATCAAACCATTGTTGATAGTATCCCAGGAGCCGTAATTGTCAAATACTATTTTACGCCTGAGATGATCAGAGGAAGCGTGGACGAATTCAGTATACGCTATGACAAGGCTATCACTACAGATGATTTCACTGACAGTCAGCTGAGCGATGTAATATTTACTGTTGCAAGAAGATTGCAGGGGAAAGATTATGGTGAAAGACAAGTTCAGGTTGCAGCCATGTTTGATTACGATGCTTACAATCTTGGAGATGCGGTATTTATCATGAACCGGATTGCACCGTTCGTGATTGACAGTCTTGGATTCAGCGGCTTTTCGGTAAGCGTGTTTTCTCTTACCGATTAACCAACAAATCTCACCAGCATTCTACTGCAGCGACACATAAAGCCGCGTATACTTCGTTATGCTCGTACATCCGTCCTCGAAGTACTGTTCAAGTACGTCTGCGGAGTCTGTACTCGCAAGCCTCGTATCCACAGCTTTCTGCGGCGCTTCGTAACGAAAGCTGATGAAATTAGCGGGTTTAACCTTCTACCTGATCAGCACAAGTCCAGCTGAATAAACCGATTGCCCCGACATATATACAGCAGTGTATAATCCTGACGGAGTGTTATTGTCAGCCGGCCAGAAATATATCCTGTCATAACTTCCTGCGGAAACAGCCTGACTGTATACCAGTCTTCCGAATGTATCATAAATAAGAAGAGAACCATCTGCATTGGATGACGGCAAATTCATAGCGAATATTGATGAAGGATTTCCGGTCAGAAGGGATAACCGGCTTGATTCAGAATCTCCTGAATTATCTACAATTCCAATATCTGAACTGAAACGTATCGCGTCTGCAACGATTCTATCCTCTGCAGAGCCTGTAAAATCACCGATTATCACTGATAATCCCTCTGATGCGTCCCAGGGTCCTCCAAGAGCGATCCATTCGTTTGCATAAGAAGACTGCTGAATCGTCAGTGTATCCTCTATTCCATCATGAAGGATTCTATAACTTACTTCAGCTGTTCCACCTTCCGGTAACCAGGTCTCAAGTATATATGAGAGATTGCTGTCCGGAAGTTCAAAAGTCCATTCGGCCCAGTTGATATCCGGACCTGATGAAATGGAATATGTGTAAAAGTATCCGTAGAACTGTCCGTCTTCCGTAACATTTCGCCAGTTCTGTTCCGGACCATGCAAGGTAAACCGGCTCTCAAGATTATCCGTGATATTGTCCGTCCAGATCTCACCACAGAAGGATTCCTCGATGCAGTCCCAAAGCTCAGTGCGGGATGCATCGTATCCAAGAGCCCATATTCCAGCTCCCTGAAGATTGGCTTCCCTGATCATATCGTACTTCAGAGAAAGGCTTTCATCGTCATCG
>DAOWAG010000405.1 GCA_030634715.1 Candidatus Aegiribacteria sp.
AAGAGATTGCCGCGCCAGATCAAGCTCAGCGGAAGATGTTCTCTTCCGGTAAATGTATCTACCTCTGAGATACAGTTCGTAGGCGCTTGTCCTCTCTGTCATGTTTTGCGTGACTCCAGGGAACATGCCCGGTTCAATTCCAAGAGCTTTCATAAGCCCATCCGCGAGTTTGCCCTTAATTGAAGCCAGTTCGTACCAGTCATCCTGCCAGTTGTCTGCCCAGATCAATCTGTTCTCTCTTGTGTCCAGAAGTTCAATTGACAACCGAAACACACTCTCCTGTTTCCAGAGAGAGCCATTCACAATGTATCTGACACCCAGTCTGTCCGTGAGCTTACTTATGGAATCTTCGGATTCCTGGACACGGAGCACATCGCTGAGAGGAGCAACAGTGATATTACCGGCACGGGAAAGATCTGATACGAGATCCGATGAAATCCCGTAAGAATAAAATGCGTCGCTGTCCGAACCAAGATTCTCAAGTAAGGTTACAGCTATTGATGGAGTTTCATCTTTCTTCAAAGGTCTGCTGACTCCATCGATCAATCTGGAATCATGAACAGGAAGGGATAGCTTTCCCCTGTCAGTGATCACATAGATTTCAATGAGCCTGCCGAGTCCCTTTAACCTGTGAAGACCCAGCGCTTTCGAGGACGGACGTCTGCCTGATCCATAATCATTAAGAAGTTCCTTAGAGACACAGATCCCTCCAGGAGCGGCAATTTCTTCCAGTCTGGAAGCGATATTCACCGTATCACCGAAAATATCATTACCGTGAAGAAGAACATCTCCCCAGTGGATCCCAATCCGCAGCTGGAAATCAGCTCTTCTAAGTGTATCCTGAATTGCCCTGGCGCACCTGACCGCCGAGACAGGTCTGGGAAAAACACTTAGAGTTCCATCCCCCATAACCTTAACCAGGGAACCAACGTATTGCATCAGCTGCTCGGAAAGGATTTCTTTCATTGTTAACAGAATGGACATTGCATCGGTTTCATCACGCTCCATCCTTGACGAGAACCCCACAATATCGGTGAACATCACCGCGAACTTTTTTCTTTCAGGTTTAGTCAATCTCAATCCCATCTCTTTGGACGACAAACATGATACTCTCTATGAAGTATATGCAACATGATCAATTTCCGGCAGGTCGCTTTTTCGTATTCTCATTCTAGTGACAAAAGCAGGTTATATTCTGAGGTTATTAGTTGGAGGATATTATGAATTCGTTTTCCTGGCATCTTGCCTGGCGCTACCTGCGAAGACATCCGAGGAGGAATCGTTTTGCTTTCTCCACAGTGGTCAGTGTCGCCGGTGTAACTCTGGGTGTCGGTGCACTGGTGATTGTAATGGGTGTGCTTACAGGACTTGAGAATTTTATTGAGGAATCTGTGATCACAGTTGATTCTCCTGTAACAATTATGCCTGACAGTGGAAATGTACTTCATCTGACGGACGACCTTCTCGCGAAAATAGAAATTCTTCCTTCTGTCAGCGTTATTTCACCCTTCATACAGGGAGAAGCGATAATTCGACTGCCTTCCCGGGGAGTGGATGCAGGATGCAGAATACGTGGTGTGGATGAGGATCGGGAGTTCACTACAGGTATGATGAGTAACAAGCTCTCGTACGGTGAACTGACACTTTCGACTCCTGAGGG
>DAOWAG010000330.1 GCA_030634715.1 Candidatus Aegiribacteria sp.
AGGGTGAGAACATGGCTTCCGAATTTCATGCGACATCCGCGCGGATTGATACACTTAAGATGGTCTGCGAGGTTGGAGAGATGATGGGGGACAGCAGCTATGTGTTCGGAGAGATTGCCAGCGCACTTCCAGCTTCTGATGGTGGCGTTGCCGTCCTTGTTATTTACCGCTGCGATATCTCATTCTTTGACAGTTCGGGAAATTTTTTACGCTCTATCGGAGGAAGGGGAGAGGGACCTGGAGAGTTTCTTCTGCCCCTGGCCTTCGCCATTCTTGATGACGGCAGAATTGCAGTTGTAGATCTGGTCAAAAGACGTATAGATATTCTCTCGGAAAACGGTGAACTTCTGAATTCATTGGAAACCGGCTATGCGATGCTTCCGTTCAATATGGCTGCTGTATCGGACTCTTCATTCATGATCTACTACTATTCCACCAGGCCTGCCGGGGACAGTTTTGACATGGGCTTCAACCTCGAGATCTGGGATACATCCGGTCTGCAGCAGGAGATCTGGAGCTGGAGAAGCGAATACTCCGGTACGGAGTACTCATTCTCCCCGGGATACTTGACCTGCTGCTCCGGAAACGGGAACATCTACTTCTCAGAGATGGTAAGCAGCGAGTTCTTCATAGATTTCGTCAGCAGCTCAAATGGCTCCTCAGGATTTATAAGTGGGGAAGCGACTGCATCAGAAGCTGACTCTGCGGATACAGGTTACATCGAACCCAAGGTGTATGTGAATTATCAACTTGAAAACGATGATGTTGATCTTGAATCTGAGGCTCTGTACTTTCGACCGCAGATTGGATCAATGGGTGTTGATGGAACAGGTCGGCTGTGGGTGAGAATGGGTACAACCGATGAAGAGGACTGGCTTATATACAGCTCTGATGGTGAGCTGATATGTTCGGGAACCATTACTGGAATCCCGGAATCTAGCCGGATCAAGTATGTGATTAATCGTCACGGTGCAATTGCCTGGGCTCCATTCACAGAAGAATATCCCAGGGTGTTTCTATTATCAGAGGAATGAATCAAGTATCGTTATAATGAAATATCCTGTTTAGTCCGAGCGTTTTACCAAAGGAGTGAATCTTCATAAGAGGGTGGTCAGATGAAACGATCAATTTTTGTACTATCCGGTTCCTGTATCCTTGTGTTTTCAATACTGCTGGTTCCTTTCGCGAGTGCTGAAGCCCAGTCCGTTCTTCTCGCTGAAAACGTTTCACATTTCACTGTACTCAATGAGACAGAAGTGCTCTACTGCGATAGCGATGCCAACTTCTTCATCGTGAGCACTCAGTCTCCTGATGAAGTGAGATCCTGGGACCCAGGCTGGGATCCCACACACAGAGGATGGGAAATGGCAACAACACTGGTGTATCTGTGCGCCAGTCCGGATGGAGCATGGATCTGTTTCGCCAGTTTCGTCGCTATACCTGAGGATATGCTGCTGCCTGATGAGAATGTACCTTGGCCGCTGGCCGTTGTAGTTGCCCCTGTCGATGGATTAAGCGCCTGGCTTGCGGCACTTGCTCAGGAGGTCGGAGGAGGTCCCGGGTTCGACTTTACAATGGATTCGATGAATCTGTACGGACAGCCTTTCGTGTCATCGGAGACCAGTCTGGAGGATTATCTGGCATATTTCCGTGGAGATCCTGACCGTGAGCGCGTTGAGTCTTTCACTAAGATCAACCTCCTGAGCGGGGAGAGGACCGGAAACGATATCTGTCTCAACGATGGATACGTTGCCTGCCCCTATTCGGATCTTGTTGCATCAGATGACATGTACATCGGCATAATTGCGGACATGTCCAGTGAAGAGATTGTATTCGGAGATCCCGAAGATCCCTATTATTGCTTCGAAGTAGAGAAGTGGGTTCTGGAAGATGCCATTCTGGTAGAGAAAGATGGAGTACAGTGCCTGCTTTACTCTGATGGAACCGTTGTTGAGAATCCGGGAGAGAACAGCATTAGCGTATACTGCTGGATGCCGGGGGGGGAGTACGTATTCTCGACTGATGGTGGAAGAACTGTATTGTACGGCAATATCGACTGGGAAAGTTTTTCATCCAGTGAAGCCATTGTCATGTTGGATCCAGGCGTCAGACTTTCAATCTGGGACAAAATACTGCCCATGACGGACGGCAGCGGGATAGTGTTCAACAGCTACGAACTGGGAGGACTTGTGTTTCATCC
>DAOWAG010000101.1 GCA_030634715.1 Candidatus Aegiribacteria sp.
AGGGATGTGCGGCAATGGAGGCAGGTGCATTGTGGTGTATGCTGTTCTGCAGGACGTTGCTCCAAGTAGTGGTGCTTTCTCATTCAGAAGTGATGCTGGAATTCATAAGGCAGAAATAACATCCTCGAATACAGCAAGAATCTGGATGACAGACCCGATTATACATTTCCTGAATAAACCACTGGATCTGCCTTCGAAAAACAATCTGGTATCATTTCTCGATACAGGTGTTCCACACGCAGTGCTTTTTATTGATAATGATGATTTTGATACATTCAAAGCGCATGCCTCGACACTCAGAAGCAATGAAATATTTGGTGCAGCGGGAGCTAATGTTAATTATGTCTCCATTCCTGATGACTCCGGAATCAAAATACGGACCTGGGAGAGGGGTGTTGAAGGAGAAACGCTTGCATGCGGAACAGGAGCGGTTGCTTCAGCCATTTGCGCGAATCTGCTTTATGATCAGAAAATACCGATCAGGATTCAGGTGAAAAGCGGACAGAGCCTTTCAGTAGGGAAGAACGGAGACGGATGGTGGCTTGAGGGTGAAGCAAGACCTATCTATTCAGCTGTTCTTCTCAATCTTTGACTACTGATTTGACGGAGGTAAATTGATTTTGTATTCACTTCATCGTTTCGGAGCGGGTATAACTCAGTTGGTAGAGTGTCAGCTTCCCAAGCTGAATGTCGCGGGTTCAATCCCCGTTACCCGCTCCAGTACTATTGTTTTACTAATAGTCCTTCTCTCTGTTTCTACATCGTTTGCTTCATTTGAAGATCAACGTGACTTCTGGCTGGAAGCATCAGGTTTCTATATCCATTCTAATGAGGGTACAGACTTGAGTCAGTATTCCGAGAATATGCTTCAGTCTCAGCTGAATAATGGAAATAGAAAGGCCTTTATTCCACTGATCTGTCGTCTCGTCAATAGTGGAAGGATTATTGAAGCGGAAATATGGATGGAGGGAAGAGGATCCATAATCCCCGTGACCAGAAGAGATCTTGGAATTGCCCTGTCATGGTTTGGTCGGTTCCAGCTTTACGGTATCATCTCCCATGACATCTATATTCCTCCTGATCTTCAGGATGATGATTACGCCTCGACTCTTGCCGCTGTGTTGTCACGGGGCTGGATGTATACATCACCTGACGGGAATTTTCATCCTGAAGCGTTTATCGGACCCGCAGATCTCGAGAGGCTGTCTGGAATCTTTTTCTCATCCTCTTTTACATGGGATCAGGACTGGATTGGCATGAATGCTCTTGACAGTCTTTTCAGATCGGGAAACCCTGAAGGCGGTAACAGATAATCAATAATTCCAGACCAAAGAACCAGTGGAAATATCCGATCCTTCTCAAACATGAGATCCGGCGCATAACAGCTGAGATATCAAGAAGGCTCCCCGTTATACCAGCTTCGATAACATGGATTCGACTTCTTGGTGTTCCGGCAATTCTTCTGGTTATCTATCGCACGAATAACATGAAACTGCTTTTCTGGATAATACTGATCTGCAGCTTATCCGATTATCTTGACGGGTGGGTTGCAAGAAGGTTAAAACAGACCACGTATCCCGGTAAGGTCATGGATTTCATCGCGGACAAGCTATTTCTTTCAGTGGCGCTCTTTTCACTTTCAATATCACTTGGGGTTATAGATACTGTAAGTGCAAGTATTCTTGCGGGATACCATCTCCTGATGCTACTGGCTCTTTCTGTAATATCCTGGAGTATTCTCATCCCTGTTGTCACTATAACAACTGGAGAACGTCTGGCAGTTCTTTTCAGCTACCTGCTCCTGATCGTTGCATCAGGTAAACTGGCTTTTCCTGATAAACACTTATTCATATCTCTGCAATGGCCATTGACTATAATTGCTCTTCTGTCAGCTTTAGCAGGTCTGCTAAGTTACCTGCGATTACTTAAAAGGCTGCTTTCCCGGATTCTGGAGTAGACAAATGATAACGCATTTCTTTTTAACAGCAGTCATTCTATTTGCATCCGGATCAGAGCTGGAGATGAAAGGTGAATTCATCGAAGCGGGAGCTGCCTATCAGGAAGCAAACAATATGCGTGGCGAAGCCCGGATACTGAGCAGATTTCTTGAAGAGGCTCTTTATGCCGGTCAGAGCAGTCATGCTTACGATCTGATTCTTATTCTTGAATTATATCCGATCGAATCCAACTATTTTGACTATTGGTATGCCAGATTAGCCTGGTGCAGTGGACTTTCGGAATTCGCGTGCGAAAGCCTTGATTCACTGAAAGCTGATCCATGGCTCAAAGCAAGGAGCAGCGGACTCGCGGCACAGCTCAGGGGAAATGCGGAAATCGCGGCGCAATATTACAGAGAGTCGTGGTCATCAGCGAGAACATCAAGGGAGCGTTATTATTCCGCTCTTGATCTCAGTCTGGCTCTGCTTCAGACAGGGGAGTACCCAGAAGCGGAAATAATCGCTTCGTTTCTTGTTGAAAACTTCCCAGGTGAGGGGATGCCTCTTATCGCTCTTGGACTTATTCATTATGAGCAGAATCGTTTTGGACCATCAATGACCGTTCTGCAATCCGTATTCACAGGAGAAAACTATACTGCAATCGCTAGAGATTATGCTGGAATGTTACTGGAGGATTTTGAATGAGTAACCTGTCGAGTGTTTTCAGACGCTTCCTGAAAATACCGGTTAAAAAGCGCTACAGAAGCAGGAACATCATTCATTTTCCTGATAACATCTTACATCCATCTCGGATAGTGATTTTCAGCGGGGCTTCAGATTCAGATATATGGCCGACCATGTATCTGGCAGATATGCTTCAAAATGCTTATCCAAACACCAATATGTCAGTAATCTGCAAAGCGGGTGATGGTGAGCTCCTGAATATGCTTCAGTGGAAACCACGGATTCACTTCTATGATAAGTATCCTGAGATGCCCAGTCTTCTTGACGATGAAAAGTTCAAAGATGACACATTATTTTTCTACCCTTACACGACAATAGATAATAATGCTGGAGAACTTCTGATGAGTTCTGGCGCTGGTGTTAGAATTGCGCCGCTGGAAAGTGATTCACCTTACATCAATCTTAGAGTGATAACTGATTCAACTGCTTATCCGCTTGTGCTGCAACAGATATGCAGCGCACTTGGAATAAACTCCGAGACAACGTGGAAACCGGTGATTCAGCAGAAGATAAGGGAAAATGCCGCAAAATTGATGGCTCCCGTATCCGGACGTGCGTTACCATACATAGTAACTACTTCTTCAGCGATCTCCATACTGGAAAAGCACAGAGCTGAGATCCCACTTAGAACCGTCTCTCTTGGAGGTAAATCAACTGACTTTGAAAATCTGGATAGAGAGACAAGAGCTGCAATAATAGCAGGAGCATCAGCGGTAGCAACCGATTCTGAGGATCTATGGAGTGATGCATGCGCTCTTGATGTACCTGTGGTTGCTCTGGATACTTCTGATACTTTTATCAAATGGTGTAATTATTCCACCGTTTCGAATGAGAGTGAATTTGTTGAAGCATGGTCACAACTTCTCAGGACTGGCTGGTAAATAGAATTGTCTCTTGTTGTCAGGATTCCAAACTGGCTCGGAGATCTTGTTATGGCGTTGCCGGCACTCTCTTCGCTGGTGGAGAAATATCCTGATATGGCCTTCTGGTGCCGACCCGAAAACTCGGGTTTGCTTCCGGTATTCTTTGGTTCAAGAGTTATTTACACTGAGAAAAGGCTCAATCGCAGAAAATTCGACAGTCTGCTTCTTATGACTGATTCCTTCAGAACAGCTCTTCAGGGCTATCTTTCCGGTATACCTCATAGAACAGGTTACTCAACTGATATGAGGAAATATCTTCTCACACAATCCCTGAAACCTCCTGTTGACCGTAATCATCATCATTCACTCGATTACATCGCGCTATCCAACGCGATGGGCGCTTATCATAATCCTGAAATTCCGATTCCTGCCGTAAAACCCGCATTTGAATCTCATGTTGCTTTCTTCGCTGGTGCAAAATACGGCAGCGCGAAAAGATGGTCCGGTTTCACTGAACTTGCGCTTATGCTGCACGAAGAAACAGGCCTGCCAACGGTTCTTTACGGAACTCCTGAAGAGCAATCATATCTATCTGAAATGTCATCGAAGATACCAGATTCCGCTGTAATAACGGACCTGGATCTTCCAACTCTTGTCTCATATCTGCTCTCCGCGAAAATAACGATAGGAAACGATTCCGGAGGAGTTCACCTCTCCGCTGCAGTGGGAACCCCGACAATAACTATATTTGGGTCTACATCATCCATCTGGACGGCTCCTCTTGGCAGAATGACAGATGTAATAACTTCTGGGAGATCCTGTTCTCCATGCTTTAAACATACATGTCCCCATGGTAAACCGCTCTGTCTCGATGATATATCTCCAGAAGTGGTCTTGAACGCTTGCGTTCGATTACTTGATAACGTAGATAACTGAAATGTCAAAGATTTTGCTTGTAGATTGCTTGAATCTTCTCTATAGAGGACATTTCGCGATGCACAGAAATCCTCTCAGGGCGCAGGATGGAACAAATACAAGCGGTCTGTATCATCTTGTCAGGGAAATACTTGATATGACAGAAAACCGCTCAGCGGACATCACTGTTGCTGTATTCGATTATCCTGAACCCAGTTTCAGAAAGAAAATATATCCCGAATACAAATCAAACAGGCCACCAATGCCTGAGGAGCTTAAAGTTCAGTCTGACCTCGCGCGAAGGGTGATACCTGCACTGGGAATTCCTCTCCTGGAGAAGAAAGGGCTTGAAGCTGACGACATCATTGCATCGCTGACATCACAGGCTTTAGAACATGGTGATACTGTTGAAATACTATCCACTGACAAGGATCTTCTTCAGCTTCTGGCAGATGGGGCAGCAATGCTCAGACCGGGAAAATCCGGTGCTCCCATATCAATAATACGGCGGGAGGACGTAGAAAGCGTAATAGGTGTCTCCAGTGATCAGGTAGTTGATTTCCTTTCTCTAACTGGTGATTCTTCGGACAATATCCCCGGAGCGAAAGGAATTGGTCCTAAATCAGCTCTGAAGCTTCTCAGGCAATTTGGCAGTGTTGATGCCATATACGAGAATATCGATGATGTATTACCGGAATCGGTGCGAAATAAGCTGCAGAAAAGCGAAGATACAGTATATCTCAGCAGAAAACTTATTTCTCTTCTGCCAGCTAAGGATATCGGCACTTCAATTGATGATCTTTCTATGACCGCTCCTGATAAGAAGATAGCAATCGATATACTGACCAGACTCGGCATGAACAGAATTCTAAGAAAATTGCATATACAGACGACCGGTGATCTATTCGATACGCAGATCCCCGAACACCCCTGTTCCTGGTGCAGAACACTTATCGTAAATTCAGCGCAGGAACTCGAGAAGATCAATTTTGATG